>NZ_JBMKNV010000014.1:0-85411 GCF_049220665.1 Chryseobacillus diguaensis | reverse complement strand
TTGGGAATCTGGAAAAATGGCATAAAAGTATCCAAGGAAGAGGTCTGTAAAGCATTAAATTACTTAAAAATGAACAAAAAGGCATACGGATAGAGACATCCGAATGCCTTTTGTCTACAAACTGAAACGAAATCCAAAATGGATTTCGTTTTTGTTATCTTTGCAGTAAAGCCAATGTATTTTAAAATTCCTGCATAATGAATTTTTCAAAGGTATAGGCAACCCCATTTTCATCGTTAGTCAGAGTGATAACATCGCAAAGCTTTTGGATTTCAGGATCTCCATTACCCATTGCGACTGATAAACCAGCTTCTTCAAGCATCGGAAGATCATTGAAATTGTCGCCGATGGCTACTGTATTTTCCATAGGAATATCAAAATACTTGGCGACGGCCTTTAAACCTGCTGCCTTGTTTCCGTTTTGTTCCATAATCTCAAGGTTGAGCTGCCCTGAAGAAGTCACATTAATTCCGTCTACTTTGTTGAACATTTGGGCGAGCTTTTCTTTTTGAACCAAATCCAAAGTCAGGATGAAAAATTTCTGAATCAATAGATCTTCCTTGTTTAATAAAGAATTTACATTAGAAAAGACTTTAATCATATCCGTTTCTTTTGGCTGCTCAGTTATGTATTTATACTCTTTTTCTTTTAGATTATCGATTGCGGCTCTCCCGCTTTGGATCACTTCACTGACATTTTCCGACCAGCTGTCAGGGATAAAGATTCCATGACTTGTATAAACCCTGTATGGCATATGATTTTCTTCAAGGATGGATGCCACTTCTTTTGCATCCTCATCTTTTATAGATACCATATGCAGCAGTTTTTCATGTACATAAACGACCGTACCGTTGCTTCCAGCTACATGGCAGTCAAGTTGATGCTCTTTTAATATCCGAATAATATCTTCCGGTGCTCTTCCGGAACAAACCATTACCTCATGGCCTTTTTCCTGAGCATTTTTAATTGCCTGTATATTTTTTTCAGATATTTTAATTCTAGATGACAGCAGTGTGCCGTCTAAATCAATCGCGATCAGCTTCTTCATCTCAAGTGCCCCCTCCTGCTAAAAAAGTAGATTAGAAATCTCCACTTCTATCATACACAATATGAACCATTTAATCATTTTTCAGACTTGTCGGTTTTAGTGATGACAAATTGTAGTTTTCCCTATTTAAAAATAGGTGTTAAAATAATATCTGAGGTGAAAATGATGTTTTGTAAAGGGATAGAGGTCAAAGGTGATCTATTTGACTCGGAAACAAGATGTGTTCACTATCACTCAAAAAAAGATATTATCGCAATAAAATTTTATTGTTGCCAAACCTATTTTCCATGTTATGCTTGTCATGAAAATCATGCAAATCATCCCATAAAAGTATGGCCAAACAATCAATTTGAACAAAAAGCGATTTTGTGCGGATCTTGCGGATTGGAATTGAGAATAGAGGACTATTTAAGCTGTGATTCCACATGCCCGAATTGCTCGGCAAGCTTTAATCCAGGATGCAGCCTGCATTCTCATTTGTATTTTGAAAACAATTGAACAGGCTAAGAAATGATTTAATGCAATACTTTATATGAAATGAGGTTTCATTGTGCTACAGGCTCTATTGATTTTCGCACTTCAAATTTTATACGTACCCATTTTAACACTGAGAACCATTTTTTTAGTAAAAAGTCAGACGAAAGCAGCAGCAGGTGTCGGTCTTTTAGAAGCCGCTATTTATATTGTAGCTTTGGGAATTGTTTTTCAGGATCTTTCCAACTTTTATAATATCGCAGGCTATGTACTTGGTTTTGGCGTTGGCTTATTTCTCGGCGGCAAATTAGAGGCAAAGCTTGCCATTGGATATGTTACCTACCATGTAAACCTTGTAGAAAGATCAGATGAATTGGTATCTTCTCTGCGGGAAGCAGGTTTTGGCGTTACTGTATTTACGGGACAGGGTATTAACTCGGTCCGCTACAGGCTTGATATTGTCTCTAGAAGGTCCAGGGAACAAGAGCTTCTTGATATTGTAGAAAGTATTGAACCTAAAGCCTTTATGACCTCATATGAGCTCCGTTCCTTTAAGGGAGGGTATATTACAAGTTCGATGAAGAAAAGAGCGAAAAAATTCAAACAAAAAGAAGAAACAAATAGAAAAGATTCCCAGTGAGGAATCTTTTTTTTGATTGAATATCCATGTACAAAATGGAAAAAGCACACCTGCTCTTTCATAAAGGCAGGTGTGCTTTTCGCGTTCTTTCTCTTGAATACCATTACTCATGGAAATTTGTCCCGTCTGATGTGGCACCTATAACGCCAGTCCTGATCACAAAATCACCAAAGTGCTCTCCTTCTTCTCTTTCTTTTGCATATCTTGGCAGAAGAACACGCAATTCGTTTAAAATTTCTTCTTCACCTATGTTTTCTCTGTACATTTTGCTTAATCGGCTGCCATCAAATGCTGCTCCAAGATACATATTGTACTTTCCAGGTGCTTTACCGATAAAGCCAATTTCCCCTAGTGCATGGCGTGCACATCCGTTCGGACAGCCAGTCATTCGAATGGTTATTTCTTCATTGCGAAGAGCGTTTTCATCAACAATTTCTTCAATTTTATCAATAAGAACCGGTAAGTATCTTTCTGCCTCCGCCATTGCCAGTCCGCACGTCGGAAGTGCAACACAGGCCATTGAGCTTCGGCGGAGTGCTGAAATATGGCTGCCTACTAGTAAGCCGTATTGTTTAAGCAGTTCATTTACTTTTTCTTTCTCTTCATTTGTTACATTGGCAATGATCAGATTTTGATTAGCCGTTAGACGAAATTCTCCATTATGAACCTTCGCAATTTCCCGAAGCCCTGTCATCAGCTTATATTGTTCAAAATCTGCAATACGCCCTCCTTCTACAAAGAGAGTATAGTGCCATTTCCCTTGAATCCCTTCTACCCAGCCATAACGGTCGCCATTATGATCGAAATGAAACGGCAGAGCTTCTTCCAAATTCCAGCCAAGCCGGTTTTCCAGTTCCGCTTTTACGTTTTCAAGTCCCAATCTGTCAACCGTATATTTAAATCTGGCATTTTTTCGGACAGAACGGTTTCCATAGTCCCGTTGAATGGTGATAATCTTCTCTGCTACTTCAAGAATTTGATCAGTTTTACAGAAGCCAATTACTTTGGCGAGCTGAGGATAGGTCGCTTTGTCGCCATGGGACATTCCCATTCCTCCGCCAATGGCTACGTTAAAACCCGTCAGTTTATTATTCTCGATTACAGCGATAAAGCCAAGGTCCTGTGAAAAGACATCTATATCATTGGAAGGAGGCACGGCAATACCGATTTTAAACTTCCTTGGCAGATAAAGCTTCCCGTACATCGGTTCAACCTCTTCTGTTTCAGGTGTTCCAGCTACCTTTTCTTCATCCAGCCAAATTTCATGATAAGCTCTAGTCCGAGGAAGCAAATAATCACTTAATTTTTTAGACCATTCATAAACTTCAGCATGAAAGTCAGACTGAAAAGGATTTGAAGTGCTCATGACATTCCGGTTAACATCCCCGCACGCTGCAATAGTATCAAGCATGGAAGCATGAATTTCCTGAATGGTTTTTTTCATATTCCATTTCAAAATACCATGCATTTGGAACGTTTGGCGTGTCGTCAGCTTTAATGTGCCATTACCATATTTTTGAGCCAGATCATCCATCACCAGCCATTGGTCTGCTCGAGCTACTCCTCCAGGCATACGGACCCTGAGCATGAATTGATAGGCAGGTTCAAGTTTTTGCTTTTGCCGCTCATTGCGGAGATCCCGGTTATCCTGCAAATAGCTGCCGTGATGTTTCATCAGCCGATTGTCATCGTCAGGAATACCGGCGCTAAGCCGATCGAGCATGACTTCTGCCAAAGTACCGCGCAAATAATTGCTTCTCTCTTTAATCTCTTCAACATCGCTTGGCGGTCCTTCTGGTGCTTTTAAATTTTGGTTCACCATATTAGAAAACTCCTTTCAATTCTAATCAATATACATCTCGCTGATATCGTTTCTCCTGCTGCATGCCTGCAAGATAATCTTCTGCCTCTTTACGGCTTATGCCGCCTTCTTTTTCGATGATCTCAATGAGTGTGTGATGAACATCATGCGCCATATTTTTCTCGTCTCCGCAAATATAAACTGCTGCTCCCTCTTGAAGCCAGCCGAACAATTCTTTGCTATGTTCAAGCAAGCGGTGCTGAACGTACACTTTTTCATCTGTATCGCGTGAAAATGCAACATCCATCTTAGTGAGCACACCGTTTTTAAGCCAATTTTGCCATTCTGTCTGATAGAGAAAATCTGTTACGAAATGCTGATCTCCAAAAAACAGCCATGATTTGCCTTGAGAACCTGCTTCTTCTCTTTCTTGCATGAAGGAACGAAATGGAGCTATTCCCGTTCCCGGACCAACCATGATGATTGGAACATCAGGATCTGCTGGAAGCTTAAAATTTTGATTAGACTGAATATATACAGGCAAAGTGTCTCCTGGCTGAAGCCGTTCAGCGCATAAAATGGAACAAACACCATTTCGAGAACGACCATGTGTTTCATAACGGACAGCACCGATGGTTATATGAACTTCATCGGGATTTGCATTTAAGCTGCTTGCTATTGAATACAGACGCCCTGGGATTTTCCTCAGGATAGAAATCATTTCTTGCGGTTCTGAGCTCCATGGACCAAAGTCCTTTAATAAATCAAGCAGGTCACGACCATTCAAGTATTCTTTTAAGGCTCTTTCATTTCCAGGCGACAGCAATTCGCGCAGTTCTTTATTGTTTGAGAGCTTTGCAGCCTGTTCAAGAAGCGGTTTCGTTAATACAGTTATTTCAAAGTGTGATATGAGCGCTTCCTTCAGAGAACGGACATCTCCTTGTTTATTTACCGTCACAATTTCTTCAGGATCCCAGTTCATTTCCTCAAGAATCAAATCAACAAGAACAGGATCGTTTTCCGGATAAATTCCAAGACTATCCCCAGGTTCAAATGTGAGGCCAGATCCTTCAAGAGACAGCTCAAGATGCGTGGTTTCTTTATTAGAACCGCGGCCGTTTAAATTTATACTCTCCAATATTTCCGCTTTAAATGGATTGGATCTTGAATAAACAGTTTCACCAGTTTGGCTGGCTTTTTCCTCTACAGGGTCATTCCCATCAGCATGCTTTTTTTCACTTAAGCTGCTGATAATTCCTTCCATCCATTCTGCTGCAGGTTCATCATAGTCAAGATCGCAGTCTACTCTTGGATAAAGCCGGGTACCGCCGAGCTCTTCAAGGCGCTGATCAAATTCTTTACCTGTTTGGCAGAAAAACTCATATGAACTGTCTCCAAGAGAAAGAACAGAAAAACGGAGCCCCTCGAGCTTCGGAGCACGCTTCCCATGCAGAAATTCATGAAAAGACAGTGCATTATCCGGAGGATCTCCTTCTCCATGAGTGCTGACTAATATTAGTAAATTTTCTGTTTTTTTCAAATTTTTAGGCTTAAACTCATTCATTGATAAGACAGTTGGATGAAAGCCCTTTTCCTCGAGTGCTTTGCTGCTTTTTTCTGCAAGCCCTTGAGCATTTCCAGTCTGTGAGCCGTATAGAATGGTTACTTCTTTTGAAATGGCCTTTTCTGCCATTTGTGCAGGGCTCTCTGCTGCTCCCGTATCTTTTGCATTAATTACAGGTGCAGACTGTGCTGCAGCAAGATAGCCGGTCAGCCATATTGCTTGAGCTTCAGTTAAAGTCGGCAGAAGGCTATTAAGAAGATCAGCCTGCTCCTGATTAAATGGACTATTTGTTACCTGAAGTTTCATAGCTACCACCTCACTATTATGTATAAACTTAATTTTCCGTCATTTTTTGATACATCCTGCACTTCTTTTACTTTAACTGATAATAAAAAGGAATTCATCTAATTGCTTTTCCATTATCCCTATCAACTAAGTTGGTTTAGTGGATAAAAGGTTTCAATGTCTACTTTATCGCACGAGAGTGTATTAGTAAAATAAATTTTAGTTATTTCAATCATTAGATTTTCTAATTATAAAACCGGAAAAGACTTAACCTCTTTTTGTACTTCCTTCAATAAGTAAAATAATTTCTAACGCTGTCCCTGCAAGCCTTAACCAGGCTGTATACACATATGATGGAATAACGGCTATTTTAAAGGAGCTGAGTCGAGTGCCTGCAATAAATGGAAAGGAATATAAAAACCGGCTGAAAAAAATGAATCCTGAAATATGGCTAAACGGGAAAAGAGTTTTAGACATAACGGTTCATCCTGCATTTAAAGGGGTCATTGAGAGTAAAGCACACCTTTATGACATGCAGCATGAGGAAGAGAAAACAGATCTTCTAACATATAAATCCCCCTTAACAGGCCAAAAAACAGGTACTTCTTTTTTACCGCCTGCTTCGAAAGAAGACCTGGAAAAAAGAAGGCTTGCTACTCAGGAATGGGCAAAAACCAATGCAGGTCTGCTTGGGAGATCGCCGGAATATATGAACACTACTATCATGGCTTTGGGAACAGCCTCAGATTTTTTTAAAGATGGTGACTACCCTTTTGATAAACATGCCAAAGAAATATATGAACGTGCGAGAGAAAAAGATTTATGCTTTACCCACACTTTTATCACTCCTCAAGTCAATAGGTCTGTGGCTTATTTTGAAGATTCAGAAGACGTCATTGCAGCCCAGGTCGTTAAAAAAACAAATAATGGGATCGTTATAAAAGGCGCCAGGCTGCTCGCTACACAAGGAGGTATGACAGATGAGCTCCTTGTGCTGCCAGCTGGGGGCAATTATATAGCCGAACCTTATATTTATGCGTTTTGCATTCCGGCAGACACCCCTGGCCTGAAATTCATTTGCAGAGAATCCTTCTCATACGACCAGAGCCGGTTTAATCATCCGCTCGCTTCAAGGTTTGATGAGCTGGATGCAATTGTAGTTTTTGATAATGTAGAAGTTCCTTGGGAAAATGTATTTCTTTTTCAAAATTATTCGAAAGCAATGAGCATGTTCAATGAAATGAATTTTAATTCGCATGTTCTTCACCAAGTATTGTCTCGGCAAGTTGTCAAAACAGAATTTATTCTTGGTGTGGCCCAATCCCTGGCCGAGGCCATAAGTGTAGATGATTATCTTCATATTAAACATAAGATCAGTGATATCATTCTTGGTCTTGAATCATTAAAGGCACTTCTTCTTGCATCTGAATACCATGCTAAGCATGATAAGAGAGGCATTATGGTTCCAGATATTTATTCTTTGGATGTTTCAAAGCTAATGTATACGAAACTTTATCCCAGTTTCATTGAAATTCTCCAGCTTATAGGGGCAAGCGGCCTTATTTCCTTGCCTTCAGAGGCTGATTTCCAATCCGAAATCAGTCAGGATCTTGAAAAGTATTTGCAATCTGCTGCTTTGCCGGCATTTGAAAGAGTGAAAGTTTTCAGACTTGCCTGGGATCTCAGCATGAGCGCTTTTGGAACAAGACAGACGCATTATGAGCGGTTTTTCTTTGGAGACCCTGTTCGTCTTGCTACAAGCTTGTATAATGGATATGATAAAACTCCATATGTTCAGAGAGTAAAAGATTTTCTTGATATCTAACCTATCTGCCAAAAAGCAGTCAATAATTATCCTTGATTGCTTTTTGGATCAATGCCTGACAGCGGTCCAGTTCCTGCTTCAGCTGCTTTTTGTATCTTTTAGCAGCTTCGTAATCCTCAAAGCGATAAAAAACCACCTCCTGGAGTTTCATCCCCTCTTTTTTCTGCCTAATCTGCTTTAAGATCCCATCATCTATTAAATCATGCAAAGCTTTATAAACTTCTGAATGATTCGGTTTAAAGCCAATAGGAGCAAACTCTTCTCTAAGAGTATCTAATAATTTCAGACCATACAGTCTTTCATTTTCTGTCATTGTAATCATGTATAATTTTAAAAATGCTCTTTGCTTTAGTAAGAACCCGCTTGCATTTCTTGTATCAGTCATTAGAAGATCCTCCTTTTTCTTTTTCTTCCTTGTTCTAACTATACAATATTTTCTTTCAATTCCCTATGAAGCTGTATAAAACCCTCCTTTTGACATTTTGTTACTAGTTTTTTAACTTTATATTGGTTATTTAGAACATAGTTTAAGTAGAAAAAATATTAATTTCTAGGGTCCTACAATTTAAATAATATAGTTTTTAACTGTTTACTTAGAACATAGTATTTTTAGATAAAGGCTGTTTTCGCAGAGATTGTTGTTTTTCGTACATGCTTTTATCACGCATTCAGACTAGCATCGGGGCATCTTTTCTTAAAGTTTTTGCCATCCCAATGGTTTTGATGACTAAATATAGGGTCATGAGCAACAAAGTTTAAGAAAAGAGCCTAGATAAATTTTACTCTATTTTACAGAACTTGTTCTTGTTTAAGTTAATTTTCTATGTTTATTTAGAACATAGTTTTATTTAATTTGTTAATTCTCCTCAATAAAAAAAGCCTGGCTGTTCGCCTTAGGCTTCTATCTTCCTATATAACTTCCCCTTTATAAGGGATGGATGTTAAATTGGTAAAATCATATGCATCAAGCTCTGCCCGTGATTGCAGTACTGCCCTTGGTGATCCTGCAATCATAAGATTGACAGCGCCCTTTTTTTCTTTAAAAAGCACAATTGGAATACGATTGGCGTATGCATAGCCGATTTCCCACATTGTCCCTGAATCAGGGCCTTTATTATTTCCGCTATCATGGACAGCTAATACAACATCCGCTTCATGAAGATGAGATAAGTCATTGCCAAAAACAGCATCTCTCCATGGCTGCGATCCGAATTTCAGCATTCGGAATTGGGAATCAACTGCAGTAAAGGTTTCAAGTCCTTTTATATTTTTCAGCACATTCTCAATGTATCGGAGCCTCTCCTTTTCCTCTTCATCAAAAAAAGGGCTAGCTATAAAAACTTTCATATCATTTTCGCTCCTGTATTCTAAATTTATTTGTGCGGGTATAAGACTTCAGCAACCTTTGAATTAAGAAAAGATGCCACGAAAACGATTCGCCAACGCACTAAACATTTTACTGATAACAACAGCTTTTGCGAAAACAGCTTTTTTTTAAAAAACCTGCTTTATAGAAAGTAGATGCCTCATTAATGAACATTATTATTCCATTTTTACTAATTAAAAAGGAATATCTGCATAGTGGCCAGTCACTACGCTCACTTTCTATTACCATCATCATGCGCATGGATTATTCCATTCTAAAAAAACAATTTAAATGGTGCCGTTGACAACAAAAAACCTGTATAGAATAAAATTCTATACAGGTTTAAGAATTCCTATTATATTGTAAACGGCCTCCAAATAGGCGTTTTTATATGTCAGATGTGGTTATGCTTGTTCCATTCGAATAACGATTTTTCCCTTGGCATGATGACTTTCGCTTAATTCATGTGCATCTTTCACACCCTGTTCAGTGAGCGGAAAAGTTTCTCCTACTATAGATTTTACTTTTTTTGCTTGAAGCAATTCAGCGATTTCCTCAAGCTGCTTGCCATTCGGCTCAAGCCATACCATTTCTGCTGTTACACCATGTTCTTTAGCAAGCTCTTCGTCCGGTTTTTCTACAATAGAGGCCATTCTGCCTCCTTTTTTTAATACAGCAAAGCTTTTCTTTTGAATTTCTCCGCCCATTGAGTCTAGAACAAAAGCGACATTCTCTACTTCTTTTTCAAAGTCTTGTTCTTTATAATTAATTACCTCGTCTGCTCCAAGTGATTTTACAAAATCAGCATTTTTTCCGCTAGCGGTTGTGATAACATATGCCCCTTTATGTTTTGCGAACTGAATAGCATATGTTCCTACTCCGCCTGATCCTGCGTGGATTAATACTTTATCGCCCTCTTTTACTTTCCCGAAGTCAAAAAGGCACTGCCATGCCGTCATTCCCGCTAATGGAATAGCTGCCGCTTCTTCAAAAGAAATAGCTTTTGGCTTAAAAGCAAGAAGGTGATCGTCAACAAGAGTATATTCAGCATATGTTCCTCTATTGGTTGTTTCCGGGCGCGCAAATACCTCATCACCCTTTTTAAAACCCTTGACATTTTCCCCTATTTGCTCAACAATTCCAGCTGCATCCCATCCTAAAACGATTGGAAATTCAAAAGGCATCATCTCTTTAAGATATCCCTCTCTGAGCTTCCAGTCTATCGGATTGACAGATGTGGCATGAAGTTTAACAAGAACCTGGCTTTCACCAGGGACAGGCTGTTCCAATTCCATTTCTTTCAGCTGATCTTTGCCGCCATATTTTTCAATGACAATTGCTTTCATCTTTATCACCTGACCTGTATGGATTTTTTGACGGGTTACCTCCATATTTTACCCTTCGTCTCATTATCTGAAACAGATCTTCTTTCCAGTTCAAACAATTACTTGGGCTAGAAACTTACTTTTAATCATTGAAACGTAAAAAGGTGCAGGCCGTTCCTCAGAAGAGAAAGCTTGCCTGCACCTATTGCACATTTATTTTTGAACAGATATTTCATGCGTTTCAATTTTATGGCCATATAATCTTTGTGACAGCATCGTTTGGAAAATAACGAAGATTCCTCCCACTGTCCAATAAAGCGGAAGAGCAGCAGCTGCTGAAAATGAGAAAATCCCCATCATAATCGGAGACAAATAGCCAAAGGCAGCCATTTGTTTTTGCTGAGCTTCATCCATCCCTTTTAACGAAACACGGAATTGCACTAAATAGATGGCTGCCGCAAGAATCGGCAATATCATATCTGTGTGGCCAAGATTAAACCAAAGAAAAGTATGTGATGCAATTTCCGGTGTTTGGCGAATTGCATAATAGAATCCCATCAAAATTGGCAGCTGGAGCAATAGCGGCAAACAACCTGCCAATGAAGCAAGCGGATTGACTCCATGCTTTTGGTATAACTTCATCGTTTCCTGCTGCAGTTTAGTTTTTGCTTCAGGATCCTTCGTATTCTTCATTTTTTCCTGAATTTCTTTTAATTCAGGCTGAACTTTAGCCATTTTTGCTTTCATAACCATTTGATTTTTCGTTTGCTTTAGCATAAATGGCATTAGTACAAGACGGATTAATAATGTGGTTAAAATAATCGCCATTCCATAGCTTCCGCCAAACCATGAAGCAAATGTTTTAATAATCACTGAAAAAGTGTAAACAAAATAATGATTAAAAAATCCAGGCGTTTGAGATGTGATCGAGTGCGATTGGCCGCTGGCTGATTGACAGCCTCCAAGTACCAATCCTGCTAGCAAAATGATTGAAAATAGGGCAAGAATCCGTACCGGGATGAATGCAGAAAGTTTTTTTCCCATATTGTTCCTCCTTGAAAATTGGTAAACTTTATTGCCTCAAGAAGGAAACTGGGAGGCACGTCATCCGACGTTTCACACCTGTATTTTATAAGAGAAATCCATGTTCTAATTTCATCCCGTTCATTTTTCAGCCGCTGCGAAGAAACTTTGGATGACCGTTCACTAAGGCTGTATTGTTTATAAACCGGCTGATACTTTACTTGATGTTTTAGTAAGTATACAAGTGCGAAAATCGTAGCCATCGCCACAAACACGCTGATCAGCATCATGTATGGTTCAATATCCGCTGAAATTTCTAGCATTCTCTGCATTCACCTCCCTTCATTCAGACAAGTATACAATAAATAAGTTTGAAAAGAAAGCTTGTCCATAAATGTTAGTAAACCCTTTCAGCATTTATGACAAAAAGATGTCAAAATGAAAATAAAGCAGCTAAAAAAGCTGCTTTACCTAAGTTTGGTTCATTATCTAAATGTTTCAGGCGTTCTGCCTTGGATTGTCGACAACTTGCAAATCCTTTGTACCAGGCTTCATTTCGCTTTTGCAAATAGGGCAAACAGGTGTTTCGCTGCTCTTGAAATTATCCCGCACCCAGCAGTTGCACTCATCTGAAGTGCAAAGCCAAACTTTCGTTTCCTCTAATACGATTTCCTCAGCAGGTTTTCTATTATACATTCGTCTTGTTACCCCTTTCGGTTACAATCCTAAAAGTAAGTTACGAGTGCTACACATTTCAATACGCATAGAAAAAACAAAAATTCACGTATTATAAAAAGTACCCTTTTGTAAACGATAACTCTTTATAATAAGTGAATTTCAGTAAATATACAATCTAATTATACCTCTAATTTACTTGATTTGTCAATTCGGTGTTTTTTGCAAATGAAGGATCCAGATTAAGAACTGATTTTATTATGCCCTTATTCCTGAATCCTACACATGCATCTTTTTTTCCTGCATTTATGCAGAATAATTTGGCCGAGAGTCCGCCAATCTTTTAAAACTAAAACAATGAAAGCCCTGCCTCTCTTTCATCCTTACGGTTCCTTGACCGAGCCAGTGAGAATCAGATTTCAAAAAAATGTGGGTGAAGAGTAAGATGTAGGAGAGAATAGTAACTTATTCTGTAAGGTTCACTATATGAAGAGGATGGTCCATAAGGACGGGGTTAGTTATCCTTAAAACTTTATTACTTGCTTTATAGTGAACGTTATACTCTTCACGATCCCTAACTTAGTAGGGGAACGCAGAAAACGTTCTTATTAATACCCTCGGCAATAACAGCCACGGAAACTTAATTATATAACTTATTTACCTTTCTGTCAACTACTGATTAGTTTTTTAATTGAGAAACGTTAAAGTTTTATCGTTCCAGGAATAGAATGAAAATAGCGAATGGTTAAGTTCATCTTTTAGTATACATAAGGGAATTCGAGACTAAATTACTCGCAGACAGACCAATTTTTTATATAATCAAACGATAATGAGCACCTGCAGCTTAGTTAACGGCAAGATTGATTCATTTATGAGCGTGAAACCCCTTTATATCAGCGCTTTTCAATCTTTTATCAGCGGGCAGACCCAATTTATCAGCGCTGCATTTTTTATCAGCGCTCCCCAGTCTTTGATCAACGTGCTGCATTTTTTATCAGCACATCGCAATCAACTATCAGCAGGCACTTTAACAAAATTTTAAAACTAATAAATCCCCCTTTTCGTTACAGATGAGAAGGGGGATTTATCAGTTAGCTTTCCTGTTCATTTTTTGCAGCCAAACTGCGTTCGAGATTATTGATTCTTTCCAGCAGCTCATCATTTTTATGTTCTAATTTCTCAGTGTGTTTTGAGGAAAAGTATGAATCAGTCTCCCACCAGTCCATGCCAATTTCTTTCGCTTTATCTACAGATGCTACAATCAGCCGGATTTTTATAGTGAGTAACTCTACGTCTGCAAGTCCAATTTTTATATCTCCTGCAATGACAACACCTTTATCAAGAATTTTTTCCAATACTTCTACAATGTTGCTCGAGTTGGATGAAGTTTGCATTTGCTGACTCATCATGATCCACTCCTTTTTTTAGGCTCTTTACTTAAACTTTGTTGCTTTCAGACTTCTTTTTATAAGGCTCTTTTCTTAAACTTTGTTGCTTCTCGCTTTAAATTTTAGCTGCAGGACCCTTGATATTTGGCAGGACCTTTAAGAAAAGATGCGCCGAAGCAAGTTAAAATGCGTGTTAAAAGCATTTACAAACAGCAACATTCTCTGCGAAAACAGCCTTTTATAAATAAGCGAGTCATTCAGGTCAAACCATTAAGAAAAATGCCTCGAAGCCTTTCTGGCCTCGTAACAAAAACAAGTACAAACAATAATCCAGGCCTAAACTGCGCCTTTGCTACAATAAGTTGCCTAACGGTCCAAGGTCGATGTTCAGATCATCGTCCGTTAAATTGAATACTTTCTTTAATTCATCCATTTTCACTTCAAGGTCCATTAGCGCATTTCCTAGACGCTCTATCTCGTCATCTGTTAGCGTACCACCTTCAACCCGGCGGATCGCATGGCGTTCAACAAGCTGCCGGATCAATTCGACTAAGGTCATGACCAGCTGCGAGAGTCCGCGTTCTACATTGTCCGGGTCGAAGTCGATTCGACCAGTTTTTCGTTTAAGCTGTTCCATTCCTTCATCTCCTCTCTGCTGCTCTTGATACTGCCATCCTCTCTTTGCTGTACCAGTTTTTCAACAGAAGTGATTAATAGCCTCAGATCAAGATAAACAAGATCAATGTTGGCAATAGAGATAACTAGCTCGCCTCTTATAGCTACTCCTTTATCAAGCACTACATCCAGAATATCAAGCAGGGTAACATCCTGCCCTCTTAACGTTTCATCATTGGCCATTGCCGCCACCTCCTTTAAAGGTTAGCAAAGTAATACGTTGGCCAAGGGCCAGTAGCTTCAATCGTATATGCTTTGTTTTCTTCCGCTGTTTGCATGGATTTTATTTCTTCAAGCAAACCTTTCACCTTATCTTTATCAATTAAATACACACTGTTCCATGCCATAACATCATCCCTGCCCGTTACTTCTTTCGATAGGTTTTTCTTTACAGCGGATTTGCTTGATAGCGATGAAAGTTTATCATGGATCATCCGTGACTTTTTTTCGATTTCTTTTTCAAGCAATTCATCAGCAAACTTTTCTAATTTTTTTCTTTCAAAGAATTGCCTTCCTGAAGATAGCAGCTCGATCGCTTTCTTTTTTTCTTCAAGTTCAGGAGAAGATAAAAGCACATTCTCTTTAACGGCTTCTTCAGAACAATAAATTTTCACATTCCATTCCTCTTTGTTTTGCAATGAGGAAAAGAGGGCCAATATCGTATCTTTTTGATGATTGATAACTTCGTTTAAATTATTTTCATTTTTAAAGATTGTACAAAACTTAAGAGGAATAACGGTATACTGCTCATTAATTTTCACAAGAGCATCGTGATGATGAAAAGCTTTATCTCTTAGCCACTCGCCATTTTCCATTTTTGCTTCAAGTTCTTCTTCACCGTATTCTTTTTCATCGAGCTTGCACATGACAGCTGTAATTTCCCCAAAGCTCTTCGTATAAGTTAAATGCTGTTCATCTAAACCTTTAAATGATTGAAGAGGTTTGGCATCCGCTTCAGCTGCAGGAATAAATCCGTAAACATACATCAATTCTTTCGTATCAATTGCAGGATTCATGATAACACCCTCCTGTTTCTTTACCCTAATCTCTATTTTGAAAAAGAGCCTGTTCTTTTCTTTTTGCGATTTCATAGCGTTCAAGAAGTACTTCTTCTGATTCTTTGTATTCTTCTTCCGTGATTTCTTCCATTTCGAGCATCAATTCCAGATGAACGAGCTTTCGCTGAATGGTTTCAAGATCATATAATTCTTTATCCGCTTCCTCCTGAACCTTTTCTCCGACCTTAATGACCAGGTTAATCGGAGCAGTAAAGAGTTTATGAATCATTGAGCTTCCCTCGCTTTCAACTTTATATCAATAAAGTTATAAGCAGGCCAAGGACCTGTATATTTGAAATCTGCTTTAACCTGCCATTTTTCGTATAATTCGTTCACAAGTTTATCAAAACTTTGATCGTTTTCTTTATCTACTAAAAATGAAGCATTCAAGAGCATTCGTTCCCCGATCATGTCATTTTGTTTAGAAGAATCGGCTATTTTAGCAAGTGGAAGAAAGATTTCTCTCGCAATTTGCTCTTTTTTTTCATTCATATACTTATTGGCATATTCACCAAGCTGTATTCTGTCATAATAAGCTGCGTTCTCACTTTTATCTTGAATTTTTTCCTTCAATTTAACAATTTCTTTATTTTGATGAATTTCCTCTTGCAGCCAGTCTTTTTTACCAATCACTTTCAGTCCGATTTCAATTTTGTTTTCTATTTTCGGAAAAATGGATTGAAATTCATCATGAAGATTCTCCATTAAATAAAGAACATCTTCTTTTGTTTCAAAGATATTGCCAAAACTCATGGGTATAACGGAGTAATCGTCCATTAAAGAAGCGACAACCTGCTGATGTGAACCAAGATTATCTTTTTTTGGATGATAAATTTTAATTGGAAGCTCGGCCACTACCATAGAATACTCCTTGAACGGTATCGTCTGAAGCTCCCGCTCATTTCCTTCCATGTCGACTGTACCCAGCTTTTTATTCACATTGTCCGTATTGATTGCACAAAACGTATAAAATCCTTGTTTTTCTTCTTCCATGGCTTTTTATCCTCCAGTCGTTTTCTTCAATTCGCTTATTATAAAACTTTCGATTTTTTCTTTTGTATCCTGCTGCCGGTTCTGGCTTATTGGAAAGGTCAAAACGTCCAAGCACAGCTTTTGAAATACCACGTCTTCCTTGCTGATGGCAATTTCTCTGCTTTTTGCTATTGTTGAGATCATTAATGCTGCTCTCATACCTGGTCCCAAGCTTTTTTTTCCAGAACTTTTTTGCCGCAGGCGTCCGATAAATTCCACAATAAATTTTGCGTCCTCTTCAGGCAATCCTGATTTTCCTGCTACAAGCGATGCTTCGGTATCCATGTTTGGATACTCAAGCTTTAATGTAATCAATCTATCAAGCAAGGCATCCTGTGTTTGATAAACACCTGCGTATTCTTCAGGATTGCTAGTGAGTATGATTTTAAAATCAGGGTGCACAGGTATGTATGATGTTTCCTCTTTTGTGCCGAAAAGAGGAAGAATTCCTTCTTCTATAACTGAAAGCAGCAAGTTATTGGTTTCAGGCTTGGATCTTGTGAATTCATCATAAATCACAACGTGGCCTTCTTTAACAGCCTTTAATAAACGGCCATCCTCCCAAGCTTCATCCAGTCTTTCCTGCTTTTTATAAACAGAGCGTACAAAATTATCTACTAATGTATTTTTAACATATCCTCTGAAAGAACCAAGCAAATCTTCATTTGTCATTTCATGATTACCGGACAGGAAAGTGACTGGCTGTCCAAACTGATCCGCAACATACAGCGCCAAAGAAGTTTTCCCAATTCCTGATACACCTGTAAAATGCACAGGATAGTGATTGGAAAGATAAGTAACTGCTCTTTCGCCAATTTGCTTAAATTCAGGATAAATGACAATATCCTGTTTAAATGGTTTTTCTATTTGCTGGACTTCCATTTGCACTGCCTCCTGCCGACACATACTTTTTAATCTTCTTCAATTATTGCTGCGCTTCTTGGGCGCATGCTTTTACGATTATAAGAGACTACTTCCATCTCCTCATTGATATGGGCATGATAGACACCGATCATTTGATCTTTTGCGTATGCTTTCATATATTCCTTTTCTTCGATAACCTCGACTACAACATCCCAGCCATTATCTGCTGGCTTTACAGAAGTTATTTTAAAAGGCGGTCTAACATATTCTGTAAAAAAATCTGTTACTTCCTGCAGCAATTGTTTCATGCTCATCGAGATCTCCACCCTGTTCCTTAAAATGGAACCAAGGGCGCAACATTTGCGCCCTGGTTATGATTCATTATTTAGAAGAAGCTGATATTCTTTCACGTTCGCCTTTTTGATCGGATAACTTAAATTCGTCATCCATTAATTCGTCTCTGATAAGGCCGACAGCCTCAGCATAACGCAGCCAAGTATCGACACTTGCGATTACTACCCTTGCTTCAATCGTGATTAGCTCGATTCCAACTAGAGATACTCTTGCAAATGCGTCAATTACAATCCCTTTATCAAGAATACGGTCGATTACCTCTGCTAAACTAGAACTGTCAGTACTTCTTTGAATGCCTGCCATTCTTAATCACTCCTTAATTAAAATAATGCGGAATATCTTTTGCACTTTTAACTTCGTTTACTCCGCGGATGTCAGTAGCGCTTTTAAGGTCTTTTGCTGATTTAACACGGTTTCCGTTATTTTTTGATTTTACTTTTTCCTGAAATGTTTCTCCTGCATCTTTCACTTCTGCAAGTTTTCCTTTTACATTAAGCAGCTTTTCCTGCAGATTGCCGCTGAGTTCTTCCGCTTTGCTGTGGACCTTATCTGCTAACTTGTCCTCCGCATTGCCCATCTTCTCTTGAGCCTCCAGCATTTTTTCCTGCATTTTTTTCTTTGCTTTTTTCTTCGTGTGATCGATTATTTTTTCTTTGGCTTTTTCTTTGACTGTTTCTTCTAAGCCATCTTTGATGTCTGCTCCTGTGATGTGATTGGAGTTTTGTTTTTTTGATTTGTCTTTTGAACCCGACTTAAATAATAAAGCAGATCCGATAAGGGCACTTCCTAGAACAGCACCTTTTATCCACTTATTATTTGAATGTTCCTTTGCTTGGTCCAAAATGTCCATATAAAAACCAACCCCTTTCGACCACGCTTAGTGTTAATTTACACGTGTTGGGTTAAACTTAAACATAATTCTCAAGGAATGTGCATTTTCAGGAGTTTGTACTCACAAAGAAAATCCTTACTATTTTTATCTATATAGGGCTTGTCCCTATGAGACTAGGATTAACGAAATATAGTTATCCATAAATGGGTCTTTGTGCGCAGTTCATATAGAGTGTTAAATAGTCTAAATAAGGAAATAAACCCTTTTTTCACAAACCATTTTTGAAAAATATAACGTAAAAAACCTAACTATACGTTCTAATAGACTATTATTTTCTATCAATGGAAACTATTATTCCGTTTGGTTTACATAATATTATTATTTTCACCAAAAAAAGCGTCTTTTCAGACGCCATTTAATTTATACAATGTTTTTTGTTAAGATTGCTTGAATTTCAGTCATGTCCGTATTCTTTGAAAATTCTAGCTGAAATGTCTGGTTTTTTGTCATTAATAACAATTCCGCATCCAGATCGAACAATCCCGCCTCCTCGATTGCAAAACTCTCAATCGATTTATAAGGAACGAATACTCTGGCTTTTTTTCTTGAAAATAATTTGTTGTCAAAAAAGATGACTCTCCGGTCAGTGAAGCAGATCTGATCAATTCGAAGCTTATAAACAGCCTCAATGCTTTCCCCTTCAATTAAAAGGCTTTCGAAACTGCGTGTATCACTGGATTTGCTTGCTGAAAAAAGACCCATAAAATCTCTCCTTTCTTCTTTCCGTTTCATTTTAACATTACCGCTCCTGCTTAATAGGTTGTAAATCCTAACAATTCCTGAATCGTAAAGATCACTCTTTTAACTGGTGTCAATTTATCTTGATAAACAGATTGAGGCAATGTGTAGGTACCGCCGGTATTATTCCAAAGCATTGTAAAATACGAATCCATATCTTTCATAACCTTTTTATCAGCTGATGCTTCAATCATTAAATCTGTTTCAAGATTTAAGTCTGCCAAATTTCTTTTCGTAAAATTGGCTGAACCGGCAAGTATCGTTGCTTTTCCTTTATGTTTTAAAAACATGGTTTTCGTGTGATATTGTTCTTTATCTACGTTATACCAGCGGATTTTTATTTTCCCTCCTGTTTTGTCAGCAAGCTCACTTGCTATTGGCCTGTTAGGAATCCCAATTTTTTGTTTTCCGAAGGCATTCTTATTCGGATCAAGTATTAACCGCACATTCACTCCTCTTTTAGACGCCGAAACGATTTTATCTATAATTCCCCTGTCTGCGAGATAAAACATCCCCATCCATAAATCATCACCTTTATTACTTGAGTCAATCGCCGTTTCTAAATGCTTCAAAACTTTACCTTCAGTTAATACCCTAACAGATATTTCTCCCTCTTCTTTTTCCTGCTGAAAAGAACCGGGCAATTTCTCATGCGCTGAGTAACTAGCAACAGCTTGTTCTGATTTTAATAGATCTTTTAGAATATTTCCTTTCACTTCAAAAGCCATATTAGAATGCAATCCGCTGGCATCATGAGGGTTTGCAGAGCTTACCATTCCCGATTTATCAGTAATAATAACTTTTCTATGGTTGGCTTTAATATTTAATAACTTTAAATAGGATCTCAATGTTACTTTAGGTGCTTTGCTTGAAAGAGGATTAGGGAGCCAGCCTTTACCTTCTGTTCCAAACCATTGCATTGCTGTTCTCCAAACGCTTGAATAAATCGGATTAGAATCACGCAATTTTTCGAGGTTCGTTTGAATGACATGAATTCCATTCTCTTTTAGAAGGTGAAGCTCCTTAGCACGGTGAGCTCCATACGAGGTATTCACTTCATCAGAAATAAAAGTAATTTGGATCTTCGGATTTTGCTTTTTCTTTTTAATCAGAGTTTGAGTCAATTGTTCACTTATTTTTGGGTATTTAACTCCATCATCGATATAGTTGTTATATAAAAATAAATCAATAACGATAAAGCGATCTGCTTCATTGATCATTTGATTGAATCTTGGAAAAATTTCTTCCTGGTGAACCTCTTTTTCTCCTTTTTTATAAGATAAATTACTATACATTCTTATATCGCTCACTCTGTGTACCGGTCCTTCATAAGACAATCCCTCCGGCAAAGGCTTATAGCAGTTATAGATCATGGTCATGCCTAGTATCAGAATAATAACTAAGATAATGACCCGTTTTTTTCTCAAAATCCCAAAATTCATGCCTTCATCTCCTGTTTATCAAACATAAACTGCTGATTATTTCCCTTATTTCGATTAAAGCAAACAAGTGAGGAAGCAAATTTTTTATTGAAGAAAATTAGCATTGTATTATTATTAATGGCCATCTTCCTGCTCAAAAATTTACTTAAATGGATGAAAAACAATAAAGTTTAGGTTCAGTTTAAGCTTAATATTGATTTTTACACCTAGTTGATTGGAGCGGGTGCTGAGACTCCTGCTTAGAAAAGCGTGTCAAGGGAGACCCCGCAGGAGCCAAGCGACGAGGAGGCTCTAAGGTAAGCCCGCTAAAGCTTGAGTGCCTGCTTGCTGCAATCAACAGCCAAGTTTAACTGGGCCAAATTTAAGAAAAGAGCCAAATAAAAAAAGCTGAATTATGGAGGGAATAGCTTTAATCCCTTTTATTCAGCCTAAACCACATATTTCATTATCTTTGAAATGCAAAAACCTCTCGGAATTAATCTTCTTTAAAATAATCTTTGTAAAACCCGCTGACTTTTCCGGAATTATCCACAACAAAGTAAAATTCTTCAGTTTCATTTTTCACTTCGTATTTTTTTCCTTCTGTCAGAGCATGATTAACAAGATATTTCTTTGCATTTGTATGTACACAAGTAATTTCTTTGAGTGTTTTGCTGTCTTGCCATGTATGATGAATCATCTCGAACGCCCCTTTAAAAAGTTTCTCTTTATTTTACCAATATTAAGTATTACCTTGCAATGGCTCAAGTCATTTACATTAATCTTAATAGAATGGCTGTTCGATCATCCGGACGAAGTCCCATTTTTTGTTCTGTTCTTTTTATCTTTTCGGCGAGTAGAGAGAGACCATTTTTAAGAGCTTCCTCCATTATGTAAGCCATGTCTTTCTCTGGAAAAAAGAGGCCATCAGATAAAAGAAGGATCGACTTTATCTCATCTTTATTCAGAAACCCTGTCTGAATAAAATTTTCTAACGCCTCTTCCCCGTTGCAAACAGAATAGCCTTGCTCCGTATTGGCCATTTTTCTGTTATAGGCTTTGGATGCTAGAAAATTAGAAGAATAGAACTCTTCTGTATAGATATCTTTTCCTGCTTTTCTTTCTGTTTCTCTTTTGGCTTTTGCGCGTTTGCTAATCCCTCTAACCGAATTTTTTGTCACTTCTTTTATTTTTCCATCATGCATTTCAGCTAAGATCATGCAATCACCAGCTTGCGCATAATGCACTTTTTCTTCTTCAAAAAGGATTATTGCTGCACATGTTGACCACAGATAAGATTTATCATTAAGGTCGATTGCCTCCTTTTGCATTTCCTCCTTTAATTTTTTATTAGCTGAAAGGATTCCTTCTTTAAGGGTTATTTCCGGATTGTACTCATATAAAAAATAACGGCTGAATAGATGGGAAGCAATGTGAGCGCCATTTTCCTGATATTTGTTTTTGTAAGAATTCAATGGAGTTACACCATCAAAGACCCCAGCAAGCTTATATACAGGATGGAGCACAAATGCATCTTCCTGAAGATCTTTAATTGGACTTTTTTTATGATAAAGGCTGCTTTTCATTAGTCAACTTCTCCTTTTATGCCTATAAATCACAGTTATCAATACTTTTTCTCCACAAACTAGGATTCTCCTGCTCCCTTAATCAGTAAATCCGTGCATCTCTTTTTTTCATTGGAACTGTCCCAGCAGAATATGTATTATACCGTAGCCTTAGTCTAAGGAGGAGTTGACATTTGCAGAGTGAACCTTACATTCAAACCTTAAAACAATGGTGTGATGAAATAAATGTTCAATGGCCGGAAATTAAGGCCGCCTTATCGGAAAAATTAACTGAACAGCAGATTGAAGAATGGGAAAAGGAATTTCGGATCTTCCAGGCCTCATTAGGTAGCTCTTACTTTCATAGAAACAGTTCTACTTTATATGGTCAGGCGAACGAACTGTATTTATTATTAGAGAGGTACAGCCAGGAGTTAAGTGAATCCAGACAGTTTAGGGAATTCCAGCAAAACCCAGAAGCCGTGCCTATCGGACAGCATAAACTGCCCGCTCTTCCCTATTCTTACGACGCACTGGAGCCATATATATCCGAAGAAATTATGCGGCTGCATCATACAAAGCATCATCAAAGCTATATAACTGGTTTAAATAATGCCGAACTTGAAATGAAAAAAGCTAGAGAAAGCGGTAACTTCACATTAATCAAGCACTGGGAACGGGAAGCGGCATTTCACGGTGCAGGTCATTATCTTCACACCATATTCTGGTTTATTATGAGTCCAGGAGGGAGTACTCCAGGAGGTCAGATGTTAAAAGCACTTACAAGCTCTTTTGGAAGCTTTGATAGCTTCAAACAGCATTTTACTGAGGCAGCTAAAAATGTCGAAGGTTCTGGTTGGGCATTGGCAGTCTGGTCACCCCGATCCCGAAGGCTGGAAATTTTAAATGCAGAAAAGCACCAAAATCTAAGCCAATGGGATGTTGTTCCGCTCCTAGTTTTAGATGTTTGGGAGCATGCCTATTACCTTCAGTATAAAAATGACAGAGCAAAGTATATTGAAAATTGGTGGAATGTTGTGAACTGGCGGGAGGTGGAAATCCGCTACAACACAGCTAAAAAAATCAAATGGCAGCCGTATTAAAAGGATTTTAGAACCAGTAAACCCCAATAATGAATAGCCATAAAACAGCAGAATAAAAAAATGCCGGATTACTTCCGGCATTTTTTTGCTAATGTTCAATTTAATTTGAAAAAGTCGAATCAGCCGCCTGATCGCATGCCCTAATAGCCTCTTCAAATGAATGGTTAACTGATTCGCTGTTTGAAGGCTGTTTCGATGCATGAATGGCGTTCTCCACAGAATTGCAAATATCTTCAAGCATTTTTTGGTGCTCTTGACCCGCTTGCTCATTCATGCAGGATTTGATTTGCTCATGGCATTGTCTAAGCTGTTCTTCTGAATTCTCAGGATTTTGCTGAGCCTGCTGCAAGGTTTGTACAGCTTGCTGTAATACATGCTGAATATTGGACATGTAAGTCCCTCCCTACTTATTTATTAAATAAATACTGCCTTATTCTTTCTTCAGGAAAGGATTTTATTCATCAGCTGCTGATTTTAAAAGAAATACCCTACAATATCTGCAAAATTCTTCTTTTTAAACTTTTTAGCTCTTTTAAACTTGGCTGTTGATTTCACTCAAGCTTTAGCGGGCTTGCCTTAGAGCCTCCTCGTCGCTTTGCTCATGCGGGACTCTCCCTTGCTGAGCCAACTTTTTAGCGCTCATCCATTTAAGTGAATTCAGATCCGAAATAAACATGCGATTTTTAAGAAAAAATTTTCAAAAGCGAAGTCTCTATGCGTGTTTTAAGCCACTTTGAAAAGCAGCAAACATTGAGTAAAAAAAAAGGAATCCCGCTGCCGGAATTCCTTTTTAATCATATCAGCCTTCAAGAAGAAGAGATTCTGGATCTTCAAGAAGTTCTTTTACTGCAACAAGGAAACCAACAGCTTCCTTGCCATCAATTACACGATGGTCATAAGACAATGCGATATACATCATCGGACGATTTTCCATTGTATCATTATCAATGGCAACAGGGCGAACCTGGATTTTATGCATTCCTAAGATTCCCACCTGAGGACCATTAAGTATTGGCGTAGATAGCAATGAACCAAAAACGCCTCCGTTTGTAATCGTAAAGGTTCCGCCTTGCAGTTCATTCAGGCTGAGCTTATTATCCCGTGCCTTTTTAGCAAGACCGGAAATTTCACCTTCAATATCTGCAAATGTTTTGCGGTCTGCATCTCTTACAACAGGCACTACAAGTCCTTCCTGTGCTGAAACGGCAATTCCGATATCATAGAATTTTTTCAGAACAAGCTCATTTCCTTGAATTTCAGAATTCACAAGAGGGAACTTTTTCAATGCAGCAACTACTGCTTTTGTAAAGAAAGACATGAAACCAAGACGAACATCATGCTGCTCAAAGAAACGGTCTTTGCGGCGTTTGCGAAGATCCATTACAGCCGTCATATCTACTTCATTAAACGTTGTCAGCATAGCGGCGTTCTGCTGAACTTCTACAAGACGATTTGCTATTGTTTGACGTCTGCGGGACATTTTCACACGCTCAACCGGCTTGGCAGGATTATCAGCCGGCTGCTGTTTTGCAGGCTGTTCCTTTTTTGCTTGCTGAGCTTCTGGTGCTGCAGCCTGCTGTTTTTGACCGTCAAAATTCTCAACGTCATGTCTGCGAAGTCTTCCAAGAGGATCAGATGACGGAACATTATCAAGACTGATTCCTTTTTCTCTCGCCAATTTTCTTGCTGCAGGAGAAGCAACCGTTCTGGAAGATTTCTTTTCTTCATTAGATGCTTCGTTTTCCGGCATGTAATCTGTTTTTGGCGTATCAGCAGGAGGAGTTTGCGCTTGACTTCCTGCTTGAGGATCGGAAGACTGCACTTCTTTTTGTGCAGTTTCATCTTGCGTTTGGCCGGATTGTCTATTTTCATCGATCATCCCAATCGTTTCGCCAACCTGTACAGTGTCTCCAGCTTCTTTTAACACTTGTTTAAGCACGCCGGATTGTTCTGCTGTTAATTCAACATTTACTTTATCCGTTTCAAGTTCAAGCAAATATTCCCCTTGTACTACAAAATCACCCGGCTGTTTCAGCCATTGGGCAATCGTTCCTTCAGAAATAGATTCAGCAAGTTCCGGTACTTTAATTTCAGCCATTTTCATTTCCCCCTTAGTTATTCCATGTCAATGCTTCAGTAATAATACGCTCTTGTTCTTTCTTATGAACCGTTGGATCTCCCTCTGCTGTACTAGATCTTCTTCTTCTTCCTTCATATGAAACGGTAACGTTCTCAGGTGCAACTTCGCGGAGCTTTGCTTCCATGAAGGACCATGCTCCCATGTTCTGAGGTTCTTCCTGAACCCAAACAATCTCTTTAAGAGCAGAATATCGATTCAGAATGGAACTGATTTCGTTTTTAGGAAACGGATAAATTTCTTCTACTCTGACTACATGGATGCCATCTGCAGTGCCTTCCATATTTTTAAGCTTTTCAGAAATATCAATGGAAATTTTTCCAGAACAGAAGACGATTCGTTTTACGTTTTCAGTACTGCTTCCCAGTCCCTGCTGTTCAAGCACAGGCATAAAGGATCCGCTGCTCAGCTCTTCTACATCAGAAACGGTATTCGGATTGCGGAGCAAGCTTTTCGGCGTCATGATGATCAAAGGACGCACTTCTTCTTTTTGAAGAATTTTAGCCTGTCTTCTTAAAATGTGGAAATATTGAGCTGCACTTGTTAAATTTGCAACTGTCCAGTTGTTTTCTGAAGCAAGCTGCAGGAATCTTTCAAGTCTGCCGCTTGAATGCTCAGGGCCCTGTCCTTCATATCCGTGAGGAAGAAGAATAACAAGTCCTGATTTTTGTCCCCATTTTGCTCGTCCAGCAGAAATAAATTGGTCGAAGAACACTTGTGCAGCATTTGCAAAATCTCCATATTGCGCTTCCCAAAGAACCAGGGTTTCCGGTGCAAATACATTATATCCATATTCAAATCCCAGAACAGAACCTTCAGAAAGAGGACTGTTATGAACAGCAAATGAAGCTTTAACATCTTCGATCGTGTGAAGCGGAGAGTATACCTCGCCTGTAGTGCTGTCATGAAGAACCAGGTTTCTCTGCGCAAAAGTTCCGCGTTCAGAATCCTGCCCTGTCAGCCTGATAGGTGTGCCTTCCTGAAGAATCGCACCAAAAGCGAGCGTCTCAGCAAGACCCCATTCTACTTTATGGTCTTCTTCCATCACATTTGCTCTTCGCTCTAAAATTCGCTTAAGCTTGCCAAAAATGTTAAAGCCTTCAGGCCATTTCACAAGCTGGCGATTAATCCCGTGCAATTGTTCAAGCGGAACAGAAGTGTCCACTTTCGGGAAGCCGTTTAAAATGGTTTCCGGAAGCTCGATATCGTGAATTTCTGTTACTTGTCTATTCGGAACTTTTTTATAAGCTGTTTCAAGCTTGTTTTGCACTTCTTCTTCCAGCCCGCTTACATCAGCCTCTGAAAGGACATTTTCATTCTGAAGCAATTTGCTGTAAAGCGTTTTTGCTGTAGGATGCTTGTGTACTTTTTCATACACCTGCGGCTGGGTTGTCATAGGCTCGTCCATTTCATTGTGGCCGAATCTTCTATAGCCGATCAGGTCTATTAAAAAGTCCTTTTTAAATTTATAGCGATATTCAAGCGCCATTGTAATTGCAGCAAGGCATGCCTCAGGATCATCTGCATTTACGTGAACGATTGGAATTTCATAGCCTTTTGCAAGGTCGCTTGCATAACGTGTTGAACGTGAATCCTTGCTTTCTGTTGTAAATCCAATCACATTATTTGCAATAATATGTATCGTTCCGCCAGTCTGATAACCTTTCAGCCTGCTCAAGTTTAGGGTTTCAGCGACAATTCCCTCTCCAGGAAATGCTGCATCACCATGAATCAGAACAGCAAGCGATTTGCTGATATCCTGTTCAGGAAACCCTTGTCCATATCTTGAGTCTTGAGCTGCGCGAGTGTAGCCTTCAACAATCGGATCCACAAATTCAAGATGGCTCGGGTTATTTGCAAGGGTAAGTCTAGCGCGAACTGTGCTTTCATCTTTAATTTGTCTGTCTGCTCCAAGGTGATATTTCACATCACCGCTCCAGCCGTAGTTAATGCCGATAGATCCCTCTGAAGGAACTAGCTCTTTATTTGGAGCATGCTGGAATTCAGAGAAAATGATTTCATATGGTTTTCCTAAAACATGAGCTAAAACGTTCAGCCGGCCTCTGTGAGCCATCCCTATATTGACTGTTTTTGTTCCAGCATGAACAGCACCTGAAATAAGGTCATCAAGCATTGGAACAAGCATATCAAGTCCTTCGATTGAAAAACGCTTTTGACCGACAAATGTGCGGTGAAGGTATTTTTCAAATCCTTCAACTTCCATCAGCCGCTTTAAAACAGCCGCTTTTTTTTCAGTTGATTGAACTGTGAAAATATCCCCTGATTCCACAATTCTTTTCAGCCAATTTTTTTCTTCAATATGATGCACATGGTCAAATTCAAAAGCAATTGATTTTTTATAGGTTTCCCTTAAATAATTTATTGCTTCGTATCCATCCTTTAAATCTTTCGGTGCATCTGGGCATAAAACATGAACTGGAATTTCCTTTAAGTCATTTTCAGTAAGCTGATAATCCTCTAAACGCAAAAAATCTTCTTTATTCTCATCGTTGCCGAGAGGATAAATAGAAGCATAAACGTGTCCGTATGTCCGGATATCTTCAGCCAATTTTACGGCAGATGCAATCTTCTGGATTTTGTCTGCAGAAAATGCAGATAATTCAGCTGGTGCACTGGATGGCTGATGAACTCTTCCCTGTATTTCTGTTTCAGATGGTTCCCCAAGAGTGTCAAATAATTCTTTTAGATCGGCATCAACGGATTCAGGATTTTCAAGATATTGCTCATATAAATCCATAACATAGCCGAGATTGGGACCGTGAAAGTCTTCCCATGAAACTTGAGGCTTTGGTGCAGTTTGTGACATTGACATTACCCCCAACTGTAAATTACCAAATGCTTATTAATGGATACTATTTCGATATACAATTTCCGAAACAAATCGGGTAAAATGAAAGGATAAAAAAAGCTAAAACGCTTCCACAGCTATTTTACCACTCTGACTGCATACTTTCCAACAATTATCGATAGAATTTTTAAAAATAATAGTAAAAAACAAAAAATTTAGGGTTTTTTGTTTAATGAATAAAAGAGCCTTCGCATTTTCACTGGCGAAGACTCTTTTTTAACAGCTTTTTTAACAATGGAAATAGTACATCAGGAAGTTCTTCCACATCTGTAACCATTATACTGAAATTGCCGTATATATTCTTTATTGTATTGTATTGGCTTTCTTCCACTTCCCCATTGGAAAGGAACACATTGATTACTTCAATCCCCTGTTTGCGGGCTTCAAGTACCGCTTCGTGTGTATCGACAATTCCATTTTGTTCGTAATTCATTGCTGCCGGTTCCCCGTCTGAGAAGACAAGAAGAAACTTTTGTTTTTCTGATCTTGCTGAAAGCTCATTTGACATATGACGGATCGCATATCCGTCTCTATTGTCTTCCTCCGGTTCAAGCTGCATGATCGCTGGTCCGCTCTCTGATTTTAGCGAATCTTTGTAGGAGAGCACTCTTTTAAAATAATTTGGCTGATACGTTGCAGTTGCATCTCCTGTGTCTTCCCAAAAACCTGTAACCTGATGAGGGACTTGCACTGATTTTAATGCTTCGTGAAAGAGTACAATTCCGCGTTTTGTCTCGTCCATTTTATCAAACATGGAAGCGGAACAATCGACAAGCAATGAAAAAACAGCATCAATTTGATTTGACGGCCGGTCTTTTTTATAAAACATTCTTGGATTATCCTCTGTCAGAAGCCTGAGAAGCTTTTTGTTTAACCGCCCTATGTGCAAATCATTCCTAGGCATATTTCTTTTATGCTCCAGCATTTTTTGAATCATCTGCTTCATTTTTTTCTGATATATTAAAATATCGTACTTGTAATCCCTGTATTTTTTTACTTCTTCGCTTAGTGAAGCTCTCGGCTCCAAAAAGAAAGGCACAGCATAGGAATTGTCTTTCCCGTACAGATGTTCCGCACTAAACTCCTCTCCCTTCCTTTTATCATCAAGTGCTTCAAGCTTTGAATAATCTTTTCTTGCTGTACTTCGAGCTGAACCCTGAACCGTCCCTAAAGCCTGTTCTCCATCTTCTCCCTCCCTGACGCCGTTTCCTTCCAAATCAGTTTTGGAGCCGTGTTCCAGATCAAATTTGAGAAAGCTTTTGGTTGCTTCACTTGTTTCTCTATGCCAGGTTGGAAGCTTATCCTCATGAACATCTTTGTCTTCTTTTTCCAGTTTGCCAAGTGAGTCATCTTGATCCAGCTTGGATTTTCTTTTCAGTTCATCAAAAGTCATCCCTGTATCTATTTCATCATAAATACTTTCTGATAGGAAAAAATAAGTATTCAGCATATCCTTAACCAACACTTCTTCCAAAACCTCAAGTATATTCAAAGTAAGTTTTGCAATATCTGAAGTGGCGTTTGCATCATAAACTTTTGATAGTTCATTTTCCAGAAATGGCAGCAAAAGCAGCAAATCTTCAAGGATAAAGGGTAAGGAATCAAGGGGAGACCCAGCTGTTACTTTCAAATAAACCCCATTAAAAAGGGCATCAGTGAAAATGCTTCTTTCCAGATTAATAGTCATCTGCGTTTTAAAAAATCTCCGGTACAGCTCTCTGCGCTTTATAAAGTATTTTGCCGTTCCAGGTCTTTCCGATTTACAAATTTCTTCAAGCCGAATGTCCTCAAGCAAAGTAAAAAGCTGTTTGCCAAATCCGGATAACGGGCTTTTTTTTATATCTTTCAAGAACTGCCTCACAACCATGTGGTCTGTATAAAAAAAGCTTCCAATTGACCGGAGATATAAATCGCTTTTCAGTCCTGCAACAGTATCCTGGAACGGCCTTTGGTTCCAGAAATGGCTTAAATAGATCACTTGATGGAATGGATCTAAATAAGATTGAACTTCATATTGGATTTCCGTATCAGCATTTTTCGTTAGCGTTTTAGCAAGATCACCAAGCTCCATAAATAAAAAAGAATCAATTTGACTGTCATTAAATTTAATGAATTTCATTTTAAAACCTCACTCAAAAAGAGTTTCGGAAATATTTCGAATGGCTGCTTTTTCCCTGTCATCTTCCAATTTTTCTACAATGCTGCGTTCAATTGCACGAATAGCAGGCATAAAAGCGGCAAGGTCACAAGCGTCTATAAGCGCCCTGACCGATGCTGCTTCTTCTGAAATCTGGCCGTTTTTCACCTGTAAGATCAAATCGCTTGAGAACCTGACAAACCTATCTAATAATTTATCATTTTCCAATATCGTCTGGGTTTTCAGCACATTTTTCAGCTGTTCACCTTGTACATAAGGGACATCTATGATGACGAACCGATTTTTCAGCGCCTCATTCAATGGAACTGTTCCTACATAGCCCTCATTGATAGCAGCAATGACTCCAAAGCTCTTTTTTCCTGAAACAACATCGCCTGTAAATGGATTCGTAATTCTTTTCCGATAATCAAGCACTCCATTCAATATTGGAAGGGTTTCAGGCTTTGCCATATTAATTTCATCAATATACAATAAATGACCCTTCGTCATAGCTTTAATAACGGGTCCTGGGACAAATTCAATATTTGTTTCTTGGCCATTTGTTTGGATGGTCTTATAACCAAGCAGTGCTTCAGCATCCAAATCGACAGAGCAATTAATACTGTGCATAGGCTGCTGAAACAAATAGGACAAGGTTTCAGCTAATCTCGTTTTCCCAGATCCTGTTGGACCTTTTAGCAGAACATTTTTACCAAGAGAAAGCGAAATGACAGCATCGATAAGGATCGCTTCATCTTCAGCAGCAAAACCGCCTTCACCGATAAGTGACAATTCTTCCTCTGTTCCAGCTGAAAATGTTCTATTCGTTAAAAGCTCCTTCACTTTGGAAGGCAGAAGCATAGACTCTAAATTATTTTTCATGTATAAATCCTCTCCAGACAATTAGCAATATGAATGAATAAATGGCTGTTCTCATAAAAAATTTGCTGCTCTTCTTTCGTGTTTAGAACCCGCTTGAAGAAAGCTTTGCGGCAACTATTCTTAAAATTCAGAGATGTATAATTTTCAGAATTCAATTAAATCATGAAAAAGCAGAAAAAATTAAGAATAAAACCGCATTAAATCAAGCCACATGCTCCGTTTATAAATACAAGCATTGATGCATGAAATTTACCCTTTAAAAAGTATACTAAAATCGCTGTAACTATACAAAAATTGAATATTCAATAACTGCTCTTTCAAAATGAAAAGCTCTTTTCTTAAACTTTGTTGCTCATGACCTATATTTAGTCCTAGAAGCCATTGGGATGGCAAAAACTTTAAGAAAAGATGCCCCGATGCTCGTCTAAATGCGTGATAAAAGCATGTACGAAAAACAACAATCTCTCTCGAAAACAGCCAAATGAAAAAAACGGCTGATCCAGATGGATGGCCGCTTTTCTTCTATTTCTTTATAACACCGCATATAATTCTCTTTCCTGCATTTCCTGCGGGATCTGTTTCATAATCGTCTGCTTTTTCATGGATCATCAGGGCGCTGCCGTCTTCATCCAAAAGCGAATTTTTTTTGCCTTCCTCAAGGGTTACAAATGGGGCTGTAACATTCACATCCACTTTACCGTTTTCTGGTACGAGAATATTGAGCATGTCCCCAGCATGGGGGCCCTTAGGATTTTTCAGGCCATGCATTTTATGATCCGGATTAAAATGGCCGCCTGCAGTCATAAAATCGGGTATTTTACAGATCCCTTTTTCATGTAAATGGATGGCTTTTTCTCCAGGGGCAAGTCCTTTAGCTATGACATGGACATTTATGCCTTTGAAGGTTTCTGAAAGGACAGCTGTCCCGCTTTTTTCTCCTTTTGTGTTAATTAAAGGGATCGTTACATCTTCTATTGCTGATTTATTGGCTGGAAATGATGGTTCTTCAGAGTCTGAATGGTGATGACTCATTTCAGGATGACAGGCCGTGATCAATGAAGCAGACAATAAAATACAAATCAGCAGCAAAGTTGGTTTCATAAACATCCTCCTTGGCATTAATCATTAAGCATTCTTGCCAAAAGAGAACTCTGCTAATCTGAATATTTAGCTTCATGAACGAAAAAAGCATCAGCAAAAAGCTGATACTTTTTCGTTAAATTGGGATTAATCTAAAAAACGCTTAGTCCCAATATAATGCTGTGTCCAGTAAGATTCACTCAAATTGGAAATAGTAATGCCTTTGGATCCGCTCGCATGGATAAAGTCTCCATTACCCAAGTAGATTCCCATATGGGAAGGACCCGCTTTATAAGTAGTAAAGTAAACAAAATCGCCTGTTTTAGGTTCACTCACAGGTTTCATAACATCCCAGTACCCTGCAGCACTTAGTCTTGAAACTGAAGTAACTTTATTTAAGACATAGTAAATGAAGCCGCTGCAGTCAAATCCTGCAGGTGTATTTCCTGCCCAGCGATAGGGTGTCCCCATTAGTGTTTTGGCTTCTGCAATCATTTTGTTGACTTTACTGCTTACTGCCTGATCATTTGTATCTTGAGAAGGAACAGTGCTGACACGTCCATCTGTATTGCTTGAATCACTGCTGTCCGTTTCAGCTGCAGAAACCTTGGTTAATTTCAGCGTCTGTCCGGGAAAGATCATATCATTTTTCAGATTGTTAGCTGTCTTTATGTCCTGAATGGTTAATTTCACTTTGTTTGCAATAATCCAAAGTGAGTCACCTGATTTAACTTTATATGTAGCAGGCATGTTTGTTTCTGTTGAGGAAGGTTTTTCATCAACAGCTGCTTTTACCTGTTTTACTTGTTCTTTTCCTTTCACTTTCAGAACCTGTCCGGAATAAATGATATCTCCTTTTAAATGGTTCAAAAGCTTAAGCTCCGTTACGGAAGTATTGTATTTTCTTGCAATAACCCACAGGGAATCGCCGAGTTTAACAGTGTGGCTAAGCTCCAGTTTAGCAGAGTTTCCCTTAGAAGAAATGGTTACTTTCTTTGGTGAAGTTAATGATGCTGCATGTGCGGTACCGGAAGATGGAATATTAAGGACCTGTCCAATATAAATAGAATCAGAATGCAATTTATTCGCTTGTTTAATAGCTTCTGCAGTTGTTTGATATTTTTTGGACAGTTTCCAGATTGAGTCGCCGCTCTTAACCGTAATATTTTCTGCAGCTGCTGCCGATGCGAACACTGAAGAACCGACAATCGCTGTAGCAGTAAGTCCCAGAATTTTTTGCTTCATTCCCCCTGTACCTCCTCATAACTATTCAAAAATATTTTAATCTATAAAAGACAATAAAACTACTTTTTTTTATTAAATCCTACAAATTAATGAATAATTTACCAATTATCTTGCAATTTCCTCCTAATAACAGGAAAAGCAGGCCGTTTGCCTGCTTCAAATTCTTCGCTTTACCTATCGTAATGACATTATTTTTCTTTTAAACGGGGAAAATAGCACTTTATCAAAATCATGCTGCAGGAAAAATCTATTTTTTAGCAGGAAGTTCAGTCCCATTAGCAAGTGTGCTTTTTATTTTGAACTTGCCAGAAAGTTTGTAGCTATACCCTATGACAATCAACATGGAAATGGCTCCAAAAATGAGTACCATATATTGCAGTCCGATCGTATCAAGAAAAATCCCGGTTCCTAATAGTACGATCTGGAACATGACCCGATCAAGCATGTTTCTGAAAGAAAAGAATCGCCCGTGGTATTCCTTGCTGATTTTCTTTTGAAATATAGTGGAGGCAATCGGGAAAAAGCAGCCTACGCCAAAACCAAACAGTCCGAAAGAAATAAGCGATGGAATGGCCAAGTTTGAGAAAAAGAGAGACAAATGGGCAATCGAAATCAAAAAACCAAAGGAAAACATCAGTTTAACCGATTCATAGCGGCCGGTAAGCCATTTAATAAAAAAAGCACCTGCCATAAAGCTTAATCCTTCAGTCGTATACAAGAGCCCCTTTATAGCAGCATTATGCTGAAGCTCGCTGATATTAATGACCATTAAGTTAAAGCCGCCAATGAAAAGTGTCGGAATGATGGTCAGCACAAGAGTCGTCAATACAACCGGAGCAGCTTTCAGAATCGGAATGATTTCTTTAAAACCGCCCTGTTTTCTCCTGGCAAAGCCTTCTTTTTCAGCTGAATCTTCTATATTCAAAAAAAGTGCAGTAATAAGGAGAAATCCATAAGCAGCCATTGAAGCACCATATAAAAATTCAAGACTAGTAACAGTGAGTATAGCCCCCGAAAGCGCTGTTCCAATAACCCTGGCAAGAGTGGCAACGTTCATATGAATGCCGTTCATCTGAATGAGCTCTCTTTCTTCTACAATCAGTGGAATAGATGCCTGCAATGCAGGAAAATAAAAAGCAGCGGAAAGCTGGATGCTGACCATAAATAGCACCATTAATGGAACAGACTGATAATAGAGTGCTGCAAACATGAACAATACACTTAAACATCTGCCTAATCCAGAATAGATTAAAACACTTTTTTTCGGAAAGGAATCAATGATCCGTCCTGCAAGAGGACCTGCCAGTACACCAGCAAGAAGACCGGTAAATAAAATAAGGGATTTTATAAAATCTGAGGGAATATGTCTTTGCATAAACTCCAGATTTCCGATAATCCCGGCCCAAAGTCCAAGTCCAGCTATAAATTCCCCAATTAAAATGATCCACACATTTCTGTTTTTAAACATAAGTATGCTCTCCACTATTCAATTTTTAACTCAATTTTCCAATTTTTCTTACTAACTATACCATCAGAAAAAGTATTTCGCCACACGAAATTTTTTAGCCTTAGAAAAAAACCTTCAGATCATTTTATCTGAAGGTTTGTTAATTATTATAGAATCAGCTCATTAAAGCAAAATTGATAAAGAATGCAATCCTGCCTGTAAAAAGCTTGATAAGCGCAAAGCTAAGAAAACCGAATGCCACACCTTCTGCCATGCTGAAGGTTAAAGGCATCATAATGATTGTAAGAAACGCCGGAACCAGCTTAGTAAGGTCATCAAATAGTCGTGTTTCTCTTACCTAAATGAAAAAAACCGTCGAGTCTTGATGAAAATTTGTTCAAGTTCTTTCCTCCTAGCCGTCTCTATCCTAAAACGTACGAGCTATTATATATTTTAAAAATGAGCATAGACGTTCAACTATTATTCCAATTCACAGATTATTTGTACTAATGGGATAAAGCGAACCATCCTTTGCAAAGGATAATTTCCCTGTCTCCTCTGAGACCACTAGTATTAAAGCATCCGTACGTTCAGATAAACCGATTGCCGCTCTATGGCGAGTGCCAAGCTTACTCTCGCCAGCATTAATACTGGATAAAGGCAGCACATTCGCTGCAGAAAGGATCATGCTTTCTTTTATAAGCACAGCCCCATCATGCAGCGGATTTCCAGGGTAAAAAATACTTTCAATCAGTGAGCTCGAAAGCTCGGCATTGACCGTTATACCCCGATGAATATGCGATGCTATTTCATTATGCCTCTGTACAACAATCAAAGCACCGTGTCTTGTTTGAGCTAAGTGGTTAATAGCTGTCGCAAGCGCATCAAAATCCTCTATATAGTTCGATAAATAAGCTCTTAAATAGAAAGTTGATGCAGCTGACTGGATTTTATAAAACCCTTTTTTTATGTCCTCCAATTCACAGAGAAGACATTGAGTATCAGAACGAAGTTCTTTAATGAGTTTTTCTGAACGGATGATAATATCCTTTAAATTCTCCTGCACTTCCATCTTAATTCCCTCAAGCATTTGGTCTTTCTTCTCCACCGTTCCACCCCCGGACTCGTTTCTCCTTACTTTCTCTCTTATATAGGAAGCTCATGCAGAGGAATAATTTCTTTTATTTGGAAAATATTAAAAATGAGGAGGGTTTATATGATCATTCAAAAAATTATCCAGTATTTTTGCAGTATTTCCGGCGCTGTTGCTCTTGGATTTGTCTATTATAAAATGTTCCGGAATGAGGTTAAGGCAAAAAAAGAAAAACAAAATTAAGAGGACAGCATTGTTACATGTTATAATGCTCTCATTATGAATTTTGCTAGAGAGGGCTGCTTCATGAGAAAAACAACGAGCACCAGCCAGAAATTAAATCAATTTCTGGTTATTTTAATCCCTATACTTATTACGCAACTAGGGCTCTATTCGATGACATTTATGGATACAGCCATGTCAGGCCATGTTAGGCAGACGGATCTTGCTGGTGTTGCCATTGGTTCAAGCCTATGGGTTCCTGTTTACACCGGCTTAAGCGGCATCCTGCTTGCCATTACCCCAATTGTTTCGCAGAGCATTGGCGCGAATAGGCATGACCGGGTCGGTTTTTCGGTCATTCAGGGAGTTTATCTTGCAGGCGCTATTGCTGTCGCTGTAACTATTGCAGGGGCACTCATACTTAATCCAGTATTGTCTTCATTAAACCTTGAACCTGACGTGGAGAGAATTTCCAGGAACTATTTAATTGCCCTGTCAATTGGAATTATCCCTTTGTTTGTATATAACGTTCTTAGAGGATTTATGGATTCTCTTGGATTGACGAGAGTTTCTATGATCATTACATTGATCGCCGTTCCTGTTAATTTTTTTCTGAACTACCTTTTTATTTTTGGGAATTTTGGTTTTCCAAAGCTTGGCGGAGTCGGTTCCGGAGTGGCATCAGCTATAACTTACTGGGTCATTTCCATTATTGCTGTATTTATTATTTTTAGAAAACAGCCTTTTGTCAGATTTGGGGTATTCTCCAGACTTTATCGCATTTCCCTTCAGAGCTGGAAAGAAATTTTAAAAATAGGTGTTCCAATCGGCCTTGCCATTTTTTTTGAAACGAGTATTTTTGCAGCGGTCACTCTTTTTATGAGCCGCTTCGATACAGTAACCATTGCATCTCACCAGGCTGCTATGAATTTTGCTTCTTTTTTATATATGCTTCCTTTAAGCATATCGATGGCTTTAACGATCGTCGTGGGATTTGAAGCTGGAGCAAAACGCTACAGAGATGCAAAGCAATATGCAGGTATCGGCATTTTGACAGCGATCCTGTTTTCATTAGCGACTGCAGCTGTGATCTTCTTTTTCAGGGAGCCTATTGCAGGGATATACACGAGTAATCACAAAGTTCTAGAGCTGACGCAGCAATTTCTTATTTACGCGATCTTTTTCCAGCTTTCAGATGCGATAGCTGCACCCATTCAAGGGGCACTGAGAGGATATAAAGATGTGAACATTACCTTTTTAACTGCGCTTATCTCGTATTGGATCATCGGGCTTCCCTCTGGCTATCTGCTGGCGAATTACAGTTCAATGGGAGCCTTCGGCTATTGGATTGGTCTTATTACGGGCCTTGCTGCAGGCGCAGTTGGGCTCAGTTTCAGGCTTCGCTATATTCAGCAAAAAGTTCAATCCTATCAAAAAGTTACTGCATAAGCAAAAAACCCGGGATCCCCGGGTTTTTTCATTCAGTCCCATTTATATGTCCAAAAAATCTCCTGTTCAAAAAGCCAATTCATGATTTCAGGATTGTTCTCATTATACTTTGCTTCCATTTCCTTAATCAGTCCTTCTGTTTGGGAGCGATGAGCTTTCAATGCTTCAAGCTTAACTTTTGCAACTTCCCTGATATCGATGATCACGTTGGGTTTGCCTAATGCTTCTTCTCGATTTTTCGTAATGGCCATGCAATAAGTGAGAGGGCGCTTTTCTTTCGGAAGCCGCTTCAAGGCATGAATAACGGCTCTCCCAGTAGCATCATGATCTGGATGAACACCGTGTTCAGGATAAAATGTCACAACCAAGGTAGGCTGAAGTTCATTAATTAACTCTTCAATACGATCGGCAAAAAGTTCAATGTCCTCAAATTCGAGTGTTTTATCCCTCATGCCAAGCATGCGCAAATCCTGTATATCCATTGCCTGACATGCTGCTTCAAGCTCCCTTTTCCGTATGAAGGGAAGCACTTCCCTGTTCGCAAATAGAGGGCTTCCCATATTCCTGCCCATTTCGCCTAGAGTCAGGCAAGCATATGTTACAGGAATGCCTTCTTTTCTTTTTAATGCTATTGAACCCGCAACTCCAAATGATTCATCATCAGGATGCGGCAAGATAACGAGCATATGTTCCTTCATTTTTCATTCTCCTTCTGTCAGATTATGAGGGAAATGGCGTTTCGCTTAATTCCAGCGCAATGGCCAATTTTCCGTCCGCATTATGTCCAGCTGTAAGCAATCGATTTTGTTCATCAATTGAAAAATCAGTTAACCCTTCAGCATATGTCCAGCCATTATGAATCTTCAAACCAATTCGATAAGGGCCATTACCTGTAATTTTTGCTTGTTCATATGTAACTTCAGCATTTCGAATGAACGCTACGACTGTCATATTGCTTTCATTTCTATGAGCAGAATAGGCTCCTGTCGTTGTTTCAAGATGAATGAAAAGCTTTTTATTCAGCTTTTGATCCAAGTATTCTTGAATTTCCTTTTTATCAATGGGTTTCATGCTTTTTCCTCCGTATCAGTTAAATAAGGAATATCATTAAGCTATCCATTTCCTAAGCTCTATAACAATTCCATTGTATCTAAATGCAGCTGAATCAAAGCCGCTTTTTCGTCATTTGACAAATTTGAATTCATGATCCTTTTGGCTGCTGCTGTAAACTTCTCATAATGTGATTTTCTAAGCCTTGGGTGGGTTAACTCATCTCTTAAATCCTGTAGTACAGCCTCTTTCAATATTTCTTCTGGATTTTTTAAAGGTGCATGAAAGCTTCGATTATTCCACAGGCTTTGATAGCTTTCGAAAAGTGTATTCATATCCCCCATATCGAATTTCCTTCCCTGTTTTTAGTGTGTCTTTCTATTATGACAGGGTACCCTTTAAAATCAAAATGGCACTTTATGAACATAGGCTATTTTCTTTATTTGAATAGGAATGGCAGTCTATAGACTTTAAAGCGTTCTATGCTCTCTTGCACATTATACATGTCCCTTTAAATCCTTAACAAGCAAAAGGCTTATAACTGCATATAATGGAAAGGAAACGCCCATTTAAAGGAGTTGAAGCACCTTATGTTTCCTTGGAACAGCCAATTTCCATTTCAGCAATCGAAAATGCCGGATTATTTGAAAAAAATGAATCCAAATGAAGTAGAGAATTACGTCAGCCAAGTGATGAGCCAGGTTTTTGGAAATGATCTTGCCTCCTCTTTCCCTTTTCCGAAGCAGCAGGAAAAGCAGGAGGAAGAAACAGCATCTCCTGAAAAAAGAAAGAAGCCGGTTCATGAAATTTTCGAAACAAATGAACATGTTTTTGTAAAATTTGATGTTGACCCTGAAACGGCTAAGCAAATGAAAATTGAGCACTCCTCTCACAGGCTTTTTTTGCAAAACTATCCTGAGGAAGGAAAATCAGAATATATAAACCTTCCCTCCTTAGTGAAAAGAAAGGGGTCAAAAGCGGTTTACCGTGAAAAAGTTCTTGAACTGACCCTTTTAAAAAATGAAGATAACACACTGACTGAAATAGGAATCATTTATAGCGAATAAAAACTACCTGCTCGCATCAGGTAGTTTTTTTTCGTCACAATCTAATAAGAAAAGGATGAATCATCAAACAAGGTTATTATGGGCTATCTGCCTTTATGCACAAAGTCAGTTATGTCCTGCACCTGATTTTCCTATCGTTAAAATCCGTAACCAGGTCCCCCCTGGTATCCAAAACCGGTACCAGGATAACCAAAGCCTGTTCCATAGCCTGGAAAAGCACCATAACCACCATAACCATACGGCGGGTAATATGGTCTTGCAAAAGCACCAACTATTGCTCCCCCAAGCAATCCTCCTGCAAGTCCTCCTAAAAATGGAGCTCCAAAAAAGAAACGGCTGTCTCCAGGATAGTAAGATAATCGATAATCGTAAGGGTACAAATTCTGCTGCATTCAATTCCCCTCCTTTTTCATATGCCTACCAGCAGGTTATTCACCTAATGGGAAAAGGAGTGGGCGAATAAACCCTCTTTAGCTTTTATCCCTCTAATTATTTACCCGATTCATTTTTTCATTCAAGTGACAGCTTGGAATAACCATTCATGGTTAGAGAAAAATGGTTTAATCCTCTACATATATCATCTTTCTTGTCATTCCTCCATCAATTGTTAAATTCGTTCCATTTACAAAATTGTTTTTAGGATCTGTTAAATATAAACACGCTTCAGCTATATCAGAAGGTTTTCCGACTCTTTTGGAAAAATGCTGTTCATGATCTTCATTCTTTAGCTTTTCATAATCTCCAGTATGAATCCAGCCAGGAGATACAGCATTAACTGTAATTCGGTCGTTTTGAAGCGAAGCAGCTAATGCATGAGTTAATGCAACAATGCCCCCCTTAGAAGCAGCATAGGCTTCAGAATCAGGCTCTGACATTTGCGCCCGAGTAGACGCCATATTAACAATAAACCCTCCGTCTGTATTGGTCTTCATATATTTTGCAGCTTCCCTGGAGAAGAAAAAGACACTGCTCAGATTGACAGCCAGCACATCTTGCCATTCTTCAAAGGTGAGTTCATGCAGCGGCTTAAACGCAGAAACTCCGGCATTATTAACCAAAACATCAATACTGCCATAGGTTTCAGCTGTTTTTGCTACACAGTTTTTTATCTCTTCCTCTTTTCGCACATCCGTTTTTATAAATAAAGCTTCTCCGCCCTGCTTCGTAATCTCTTCTTCAAGCTTTTTGCCTGCTGCTTCATCAATATCTGCAAGAATAACCCTGTTCTTCTTTTCAGCAAAGGCTTTTGCTACTGCATAGCCAATCCCATTTGAAGCTCCCGTTACAATAATTGTTCGCATGCTTACAACTTCCCTTTTCCTTTTTCGCAATATTCATTACCCCATATTTGGACTTCTTTCATTACCTTCTCAAGCCCTTTTCCCTTTTTGGTTAATTTGTAAATAACTTTGACAGGTGTTTCAGGAATCACTTCTCTTTCAATGATGCCTGCACTTTCTAATTCCTTAAGCCTTTCCGAAAGCATTTTCTGACTAAGGTTGGGAATGATATCAGAAAAATCTTTAAATCTTCTTGGTTCTGTCATTAAGACATGTATAATAACGCCGTTCCAGCGTTTTCCTAGCAGTCCAAATGCATACTCTATGTTGGGACATACGGTTAAATCCATTTTTTATCCCCCTTGCGCAATATTTCTTGACAATACCAATGGATCGTTTTAAGCTATGGTAAGCTATAAACTTACTAAAAGTTAGTGTGTTACTTTTGTTATATTATACCCTTTAAGACTAATTTATTTCAATTGGAGGATTTTAAAATGGCTTTATCTACATCAAATGAACTACTTAATATCCTGAATGAAAGGACATCTGTCCGTCATTATGACTCTGCAGCAAAAATTTCTAAGGAAGAATTAACGGAAATTCTTGAATCAGCAGGGATGGCGCCCTCTGCCTGGAATCTTCAGCACTGGCACTTTATGGTTTTCCACAGTGACTCTTCAAAAGAAAGACTTCTGCCTATCGCTTACAATCAGCAGCAAGTTGTGGAATCTTCAGCTGTTATTGCAGTGCTTGGAGATCTTAAAGCCAATACAAAAACGGACTCAGTTTACAATCCGCTTGTAGAAGCAGGATTTATGACAGAAGATATTAAAAATACGATGGCAGATCAAATAAATGGTGCTTATGAAAATGAATTATATGCACGCGAGGCTGCTTTCAGCAACGCTTCACTTGGTGCGATGCAGCTGATGATTGCAGCGAAAGCGAAAGAATATGACACCTGCGCTATTGGAGGCTTTAATGCTTCCCAATTTATTGAAGAGTTTAAAGTTGAGGACCGCTATGTTCCTGTTATGCTGATTACAGTAGGGAAAGCAGCTAAACCTGCCCATAAAAGCGGAAGACTTAACCTTGATGAACTATCAACCTGGCTGTAAAACAGACTTAGATGGCGGGTATACGGCCCAATAAAAGAATAGACAGTAAGCCTATCACATTTGGAAAGCCCCCTGCTGCAGCAGGGGGCTTTTTATTATGGATTTATTTTTTTTAAGTAATTTAATGCTGCATTGTATTGCGTATCATTTTCCTGAAGCATTTTCTGAATAGTGGTGACCATATGAATGACTGTCTCTTTATCCACTGTTCCTGTTACAGGAATCTTTTTTTCCTTTTGATATTTTTTAACGGTATCGCTCATTTGTTTGCTGAAGAACCCGTCTTCTTTATCCAGTTTAAAGCCTAGTGCATTTAAAAGCTGCTGAGCTGCTTTTACACTAGGGGAAGAATCCCCCTCTTTTAAAGTCTGGGAAGGATTTAAAAGCGGAAGGTTCGCATAAGCTGGAAGACTGACTTTCTGGTCTGGTGTGATCCCCTTCTTATGAATCCATTTGCCGGAAGGAGTCAGCCATTTGGCAGTTGTAAACTTTATGGATGAACCATCGGGATATTCCTGCGCCTGCTGCATAACACCTTTTCCAAATGTCTTTTCTCCAATAATTGGAATACCTGCTGATTCATTCAGTGCAGCTGTCATTATTTCTGCTGCACTTGCTGACCCGCTATCAGTTAAAAGGACAGTCGGTATCGTTACAGGGTGGTCATTTTGAGAACGATATACTTCCCTTGAACCATCTCTGCTCTCCACCTGGAGAATATTCTTCCCTTTAGGGATAAAAATTTCGCTCATTTTAATTGCCTGATCCAGCAGTCCACCAGGGTTTTGCCTTAAATCAATAACAATTCCTTTTACTTTTTTATTTTGCAGATCTGTGACGGCTTTTTGGAAGTCATCTCCAGTTGACTCAGAAAACTTCGTGACCTGAATTTTTCCGATATTACCGTCTGATACTTCATGATAAACGGTTTCCAAAGGAATTTTGTCTCTTGTGATCGTAAATTCGTGAAGACCGCTTCCCTGGCGGTCAATCCTAATTTTAACTGTTGTGCCTTTTTTCCCTCTTACCATCGTTACAATATCATTCACTGATTTTCCTGCTACATTTTTTCCATTTACTTTTACAATTTCATCTCTCGGTTTAAGGCCTGCTTTTTCAGCGGGTGATCCTTTTATCGGTGAGACAATCAGAACATGCCCGTTGCTCTCCTGCAGCTCTGCTCCTATTCCTTCAAAAGATGAAGAGATGTTTTCATTAAAGCTTTTTGCTTTTTCTGAATCCATATATTCACTGTAAGGATCTCCAAGAGATTGAACCATTCCCTGAATGGCCCCATCCACCATTTTTTTCTGATCTGTATTCTGGTAATATTCTTTATGAATTTTCTGATATGTAGTATATAGCTTATTAAAGCCATCATCCTTTTGTCCAGGAACTGACGGTTTCACTAATGCAAGTGTTAATCCAACACTGATAGCAGCTGTTATTAAAATTATAGCCGCCGTTTTTACCCATTTTTCCAAATAAACACCACCTTATCCTTCCTTAGGCTCTTTTATCACCTTTTCTATAAAATTCTGACTGAAATCTCTTGAAAAATATCCGCACGAGCCCTGCTGGTTGCGGAAAAGGCATTCTGCAAACAACTTTTTAACAGTCTTTATTCATTATGTCTAATGGATTTCATCACGTCAACTATTTACAAAACGCTGCCCTTTTTAAGATTTTAGTATGTCTTCCCTTCCCTAGGGTTCTTCTTATAATAAATGACGATTTTTTTCAATACTGCATATAGTATTCAAATGAGAAAAAGGAGCATAAATCGTGCCGACCTATCTTGATTTACTAGCAGAGCTTGGAATAGGCGGTGCACATCCCGGAGGATTTGCACTGACTAAATGCCTTTTGGAACGTGAACTTCCCCTTTTCGGAAAAAAAATTCTGGATGCAGGCTGCGGCACCGGTCAAACTCTCTATTACCTTGAGCAGCTTGGAGCAGATGCTACAGGAATGGATATTGACCCCCGCATGATAAAAAAAGCTAAGAAAAGAATGCTGAATACTTCTGTCAGTTTAATTACAGGAGACATTGAGTCCCTGCCGTTTCAAGGTCAATCCTTTGAATATGTATTGTGCGAGTCGGTTGCAGCCTTTACAAATACGGAAAAATCTCTTTCAGAGTTGAAGAGGGTTTTAAAGCCAAATGGGATATTGCTTTTAACTGAAATGACGGCTTCAGAAAATATGGATGAGAATGAAAAAATCGAGTTTACTGCATTTTACAAGGTCCCAGCTCTTTTAACACAAACACAATGGAGAAAACGGTTAGACACAGCTGGCTTTACTGAGATCGATGCGTTTGCCATGCAGGATTTTGACTTGGATTTTTCTGAGTCGTTAACGGAATTTGATATTGATAAAAATGTAGAGCCTGTTTATTATGAATTGCTTGACCGGCATGATGCATTGACCCTTAAATTTAAGGATAAGATCACCTGCATGGTTTACCGCTGCTGTACTCCTCCTATTTTTTGAAAAATAGGATAAGCGTACAAACTTCCTGTCCCTTCTATTCATAATCTATAAAGAAAATGATTTAGGAGGGAAATTCATGAACCGATATCATGGCATATGCCAGCGTTATCATGGTCAAAATGTCCGGATTACCCATCGTGACGGTAATGTTCATGTAGGAAGAATTGTCAGAGTTACACCGACTCACGTATTTATTCAGCCATACCGCGGCAGAGGCGGCGGTTACGGGATGGGCTATTACGGCAGGCGCTACGGCGGGTACGGATGGGGAGCAGCTTATGGAATCGGATTAGGTTTTATCGCAGGAGTTGCTCTTGCAGGTATTTTTTTCTGGTAAAAGAAAAAAATCTTCCATTTTTTCGGAAGATTTTTTTTTAAAAAAAACAGTTTTCGTAAAGATTGTTCCTTTTCCTGCTAGCACTTCTTACGCATTTTAACTTGCTTCGGGGCATCTTTTCTTAAAGATCCTGCCAAATCAAGGGTCATGCTGCTGAAATTTAGAGTGAGAAGCAACAAAGTTTAAGAAAAGAGCCTTTTTAAAAGGTTACATATAATCATGCACTTCTTTGTATATATTTGTTATTTGATCCAGTTTCATTCTCACCAGACCGCTTGAAGAAGGAGCAGCAAATTCTATTACTCCTTCTATTAAGGAATCAGGCTGTTTGCCCCAGTTTGCCTCTCGTTTGCCGCTGTAATGCAAATATACTCCTTTCCCGACAAAGCAAACAATTTTAGGCTTATAAAGGCGGATTTTTTTGATTAATTCCATTCTGCCCAGTTTGTATTCTTCTTTTGTAATTTCACTTGCTGCTTTTGTAGGGCGTTCTACTATATTCGTAAAACCGATCCCCTCCTGCAGAAGTTTATAATCTTCTTGCGGGCTGTATAGGCGATCTGTTATACCCGAAAGATACAGAATCTTCCAAAAACGATTCGTCGGATTGGCATAATGATGCCCTGTTTCTGCTGTAACAATACTTGGGTTATATCCGACAAAAAGCAAGGACAAATTTTTTTCTAAAAGGTCTAAATTGGGATACATCCGTTTTCCCACTTTATGTTAATAATTTTTGAAAAGTGATGAATCTTAAACTTTTTTCACTTTGCCGAAATATTCTTCAAGTGTCAAATTCTTGTCCTTCAAAATTTTCGCAGCTTTCATTCCTACATAGCGCAAATGCCATGGTTCATATTCATATTTTGTAATATCCGTTTTATCCTTTGGATATCTGATAATAAACCCGAATTTATAGGCATTGTCTTTTACCCATTTTCCTTCTTTTGTGTCTCCAAATTTAGGCGTTATACCAAGATTCACACTGCGGCTGGTAATATCCATCGTTAACCCTGTCTGATGTTCGCTTTGTCCAGGCAAGGCAACTGCCTGCTTAGCTTGTTCTTCACCATTACTCTCTACTTCACGGCTAAATACGCTTTGCTGATACTCATAAGACCTGAAACCTGAGACCGCAAAAAGCTCAATCCCCTGCTGTTTAGCTTGTCCGAAAAGGTTTTCCAGTGCGCCTGCAGCTTCTTTCCTCATGTATCTTTGCTGAATATCCTTGTCGCCAAATGAAAAAGCAACATTTGGACTCACTAGATCTTTTGGTTTATAACCCACTGGAAGCGCAAAGTTTTTATTTACTAAAACCAATATATTTTCAGGATTTTCGATGGTTTCTTTTCCATTTACTGTATTAATCTGGTTAAAATATTGAGCGCTTAAAAGGAAATCATTTTGCTGCTGTTTTTTTACAGCTTGCATTTTTACTTCTTCATTATTCTGTTTCTGTTCGTCGCCTTGAAAAAAGTGCAGTTCCTTTGGCATGGAACAAGCCGAAGTTATTAGTACGAATGGCAGAATAGAATAAATAATGCGTTTTTTCATGTTTGTTACCACCCTAATTAATATCGCATCTTTTCTTAAAATTCGTGGTTTTATTACTTTACATCCGCTTAAATGATTGAAAAACGGCAAAATTTAAGAAAAGAGCCTTTCATAAACACGTTTCATTGTATCATTATAACCCTCCTTTCTAAAAACTATATTTGACAATTTTCGATAAAAAACGCGCAAATTCAATTTGCGCGTTTGACTTCATTTATAGAGCTGCTTCCAGCGATACTTCAATCATATCATTAAAGGTTGTTTGTCTTTCTTCAGCAGTTGTTTCTTCACCAGTTAGAATATGATCGCTGACTGTTAAAACGGAAAGTGCTTTTCTTCCATATTTAGCAGCAAGAGTATATAATGCTGCTGATTCCATTTCTATAGCAAGGATACCGTATTGTGCCCACTTTTCATGTTCGGCATTATCGTTATAAAACATATCTGCCGTAAAAACATTTCCCGCTTTCAGCTGAAGTCCTTTTTCAATCCCAGCATCATAGGCTTTTTTCAAAAGCTCAAAGTTTGCCGTTGGCGCGAAATCAACCCCTCCAAATGTCAATCTGTTCATTTGGGAATCAGTTGAGGCACTCATAGCAAGGATAACATCTCTTACTTTGACATCTTTTTGAATGGCTCCGCATGTGCCGACCCGAATCAGCTGCTGGACCCCATAGCTTTGCATTAATTCATTAATATAAATGGATATAGATGGAACGCCCATCCCAGTTCCCTGAACAGATACCTTTTTGCTTTTATATGTTCCAGTGAAGCCGAGCATCCCCCGTACTTGATTATAACATTCAGCACCTTCAAGGAATGTCTCTGCTATATATTTTGCCCTGAGCGGATCACCCGGAAGCAAGACTGTTTCAGCTATTTGATTTTCTTTTGCACCAATATGTATACTCACATTTATTCACTCCTTTATTTTGTTACTATATCACAAAAAAAGACAATTTTCGCACATACTTTTCCTCTTCTTACCCATTTATATAACGGGCTATACTCCATTACTTGTTCTAAACTCATTCGAATTCCAGCATCCTTTGTAAAACAGCATTCAAAAAAATAGCGATCATGACTTCATTTTCCTATAAGGAGAAAATACCAGCCATGAACCGCTTTTAAAAGGTCATACTACTGAAGAGGAAGTGACATTCCATTGCCGTCAGTGCTTCCTTGATAAATATTTCGGCTTAATAACAAGAAGATTCCCTCTTACCTCATATTTTTTCATTGACAGCATGTACTTTTTGAAGAAAAAGGCACAAAGGATATAGCACGGGACATAAAAAACGCCGATTTTTAAAATTTCAAGCAAGTAGCCAGACACACTTGAAATATTATGGTACAAATTGTAAACGATTAAAATCAAAATACTCAGGAGCATCGTTACAAAATAAATGTTCAAGCTGTGAAAGAGGATACTTACTTTTCCTTTGTAAAAAACGCGTTCTAATTCCTGCTTCACGATTAAAGCAGATAATGTAGAGATTAATCCTAAAACCAAAACGATGATTTCTTTCATGATGAAAACTCCTTATCCTGGAGGTGAATGAATGGGTAAAAAACACCGTAACCGAATAAATGCACCAAAAAAGAACAATCATATTTCACCAGAAAACATAGTTGCTGAACAAGAAGCACATGGAAAAGAAAATGCGGCTTCAAAACGCAAAAATGGTCCTGGCAATCACTTGTAATTTTTACAGAAGCAGCGAGTCATCGCTGCTTTTTTAGCAAACATGCATCCGGTTAATCGGCTTCCATCCGTCAGAAAATAGCTTATAATAAGTTTGCCCTTTTCTTCCTTCATCAATCAGCAAAATATCACCTGTACCTATATATCTCGATTGGTAATCTTTAGGTAATGTATCAGCAACATTAAAGAGCTTAAAAGTTTTTTCCAAAGCCTCCTGATGAGTTTTTGCCTGTACGTGATATCGATAAACCTGGTTGTAGTCTTTCGAACCTCCAGCCCGCGGGGTTTGAAAAATAGTAATATCATACTCTGTAAGCTTGCGGTATCCAAGTAACATTCTTCTTATTCCCCCTTCTGCCGTACCATTTCCTGTTTAAAAAACAAGCTGTGTTTAGCAAGGATTTTCCTTTTGTTTATTATTAGGGGTTTTAAAGGTATTTTCCTTTATCGAAATTTTACTATTTTTGTCGATTACGATAAAAATAAGCTTTATAAAACAGTTTTTTTAAGATTAAAACCCACGCTGTCCCTACAGCAAAACCGGCTAACACATCTGTTAAGTAATGAACGCCGAGATATATGCGGGTAAATCCGATTAAAAGAATGAATAATGCTGTAAACACTGCTATGGCTCTATTGGCAGTTTCAGATAAAGGAGACATCTTGATGATCAGGAAACAAAGAAAACTATAAAAAACCGTGCTATTCATAGCATGTCCGCTCGGAAAGCTGTAGGTGCTCTCATGAACAAGCGGATGAAAAGATGGCCTGAGGCGCTCGTAAAGTCCTTTTAATATCCAGTTTAACAACCGGACAGTAATAAAAGCGGCAGATAAAAAAATGGACTCTATTACCTTTCTTTTATACAGGAAAACCAGGAGAACCAATAGAAGGAATGGCAGCATAATTACAATGGAACCAAGCTCAGTCACTCCTATAATGAATTTATTTAATAAGGGTGTTCTCACTGCCTCCATAGACAAACTGAAAGTGCGATCTATAGAGGCAACCATTTCAGTATGAGTTGTTAACCCCAGAAGAACAAAAATTAAAAGTCCAGTAATGATTCCGTACATACCGTCACTTCCTAGATGAATGTATCGGTCCTTCTTCTCTTAAAGCAGGACCGTTGTTCCTTACCCATTGTTTTTCTTATTTCCTTACGAAATGAAATGAACCATGGTTCTGTTTCTTACATAGATAGCTGTATAGGGAACAAGAAAGGTGGAGAGCCAATTGCGGTATCTTTCTTTATTTAAATCTTCAGCAGAGAGCAGCCCTATCATCAGCGTGCTGCCAGCTGATGAAAAAGACTTGCTTTACAGACGGCTTGCCGATAAACTGAGTGAGCCAAAAAAACCCTCTATCCTCTTAAAGGAAGAGCAAAGGTTGATTGCTGAAATAAAGAACCAAAGAGATTTGCACAACATTAATAATATTACCCGAACTATGGCTTACTTAACTTTTTTTGAGCGTCACCCAGAAATTCACTGGGCATTCCTCGCTCATATGGTTTCCAGAAATGGCGGATGGAGCATGACTGATTTAAAGAGTCATCACTGCGGAAATTTGTTAAAACACGAGGAAAAAGAATCATTTTTTCTTTTTTTGGAAAAAGCAAATGCAATGATTTTTTATGATGCCTATCCTCAGCTCTTGCTATATGAATACAGTAAGCGAAGCGGAAAAAATCTTTTTTCCTGCTTAAGAGGATTTGGAGTATCATGTTTCATGCAGGAAATTTGGGAAACCTATCTCACTTTAGGGAACTCCGCTTTATTGACTTGCGCTCTTATCACAAACGAACAGCAGCTCCTTCAAAAAAGACTTCTCCAAAAGCCTGCTGTTCAAGCAAAGGTATTCAATAATCCGAAGTTTGCACTGCAGGATTATATGGGAATGACAAGTGTTTTCTTTCCATATAAGAAAAAGAAATCCTCACATTTATATTTACTTGCAGGTGTGATTGTATCCGGATTTCAAAGCGTACAAAACAGAATATTAACAGGTAAAAAACTTTACAGCCTTTTGTTTGACAATAGCCGCATTTTCACTGCATGTAAAGACTTTGCTATAACTCATCCTCATAATGGCTCACGCAGCAGTTATTGGAATCACCTCTTTTCAAAAGATAAAAATTCGGCACTGCTATATAGCCCGGAGCTCACTGACGCTTGGCCTAATGTAGAGCATTCTCTTTCTGAGAAGGATGACTGGTTTCACCATATGAATCTTGCAGAAGGATTTGAACAGATGGTGAAAGAATCTACTGCCGATCTCTCAAAAGCTGTTCTGCTCAATCTTGCGAAGCTTGCCCCAGCTCATTTCCTTCCTTCAGCTCTCCTTTAGAATCATAAAAAAGGCGCACAGACATTTATCTGAGCGCCTTGACTTATATGATAAGACTTTTACAGCTTAAAAAAGGAAGGAAAGCAGCAAAGTTTTAGAGATAATCCCTATTCCATATCCTCAAATTCATTTTCTTCCAATTCTTCATCAATGATGCATTTCTCAAGCAGATAATCAAATGTAATATCCGCTATCAGCTCAAGCTCGGCTTCTTTAGGTATGTAACCTCTCTTAATCAGTTGATTATAAAAGTATTCAGCGATTTCTTCCGTGTCGATGACTACCTCAATTTCTCTCACAGCATCGCCCCCTTGATTATTGTTTATGACCGGAATGGGACACATATGTCTACTTATACAGGAACGTCAAAACTTCCTTCATATTTTGTATAGACACGTCATATTATTTAACAGGACAAGCATTCAAGGAGGAAAACATGAACACAATTTTTCAATTTATCGATAGTGTACGATTTGATCAAATTCTTGAGCATATTGCAGGCGCCCTGTTCATTCTGGGAGTATTTGTTTGCCTGCCATATATTATTTGGAATTTCCTGTTATTTATTTTTTAAATCTCTTCCCCATCAGATTCAGCCGTATATCTTTTTAGGCTTTCCAAAACCAGCTCCATCATTTCCTTATATTCAGGATCAAGGAACATATCGTAAAGAATTTGGTAATCATTATAGATATCGAGCAGATGATTAATCATATTCATCCGGCTGTCTTGAACACCTTTTTTTATTTCAGGCATAGCACTGGCAAGCATCTGCTCCCATTCCGGAGAATTTTTTTGTTTGGTATAAAGCATCATGATTTGCTGAAGGCATTTTTCTGCTTCCTGCTGGCTCATAACTAAAACGAGCTCCTCCTCTGCTGCTTCAAGCCATTCTCCATCTGTCACCCTTGTTAATTCATAAACAGTGTCTTCCCATCCGTCTTCGAGATAGCGCCAAACCTCCGTTCTCAAACCGGCAATCTTAAACAAATCTTTTCCATACCCTTTAATATGAACCAGATCTCCGATCGCATAACCATATTCGATTTCAATTCGTTCAATCTCAAATACTCTTCCCTCATAATCGCTGTAAGGCACAATTGCCCTTTCGAAAAAAAGGACCTCGCCATGATTGACCTCATATAGAAAATGCTGATTAACCTGGTAAACACTCGTGATGGTGCCAACAGTTCCATATATAATCACCACCACAACATCTCCAACCTGATACTTCGGTTTATTCGAGGCCATTTTTCTTCCTCCCGCACATGAAAAAGATAAAATAGTATATGCCGGGGCGCCATTTCTGTATGGGCAGAAGAGGACTTTGATCATTTTGGGAAAAGCAAACGCTTATATAAGGAAAGTGAAGCGCCTTGTTGAGCCACGATAAGATTAAGATGGCCAGGAAAGCCGTTTTTTCCTTTCTCTGGATGAACGCCTTATGACCTCTGGGGGTTAGGCTTCAGCGTGAGAGTAATAATCTTGGTTTTTCACTGCTCAGATCTAAAATAGGTAATTACACAAACAACAAAGCAGGCATTGAGCCTGCTTTGTTAACTTTGTTTATTCGTTTCCATTTTATATAATTCCCATGCCTCATCGAAAATGGCCATCGTTTCAAGATAATGTCCATTTAACTCAAGATAGCGCGAAATATCATCATAATGATCAGCACTCTTTGGAAAAGAATGATCCTCATAAGCGTTATTAGCGAAGAAGCTAATATCATCCTTTGGTTTTGGGTGCCTGTATTTCATTAGGTAATGATAGAAAGATTTCATTGTTTTTCCCCCATAAGCTATTTAATTGGTACCATTATAGCTTAATTAATAGAGAGAAAAAACTTTTTGCTTCTCAGATTATGTGTTTGTTCAAGCTTACCAAATACCCTATCTTTGTGAGTAATTGAGTTTTCCAATCAACTGTGGCCGAGTTATAGTTTACAATTGACCACAAATGACTATAAAACACACTTTCATTTTCCTCTTTTGCATCTTCAAAGGATGTTATGCCTATAACGTGCTCTGGCTTTTTTAGCCTATCAACTGTACTAATCTCTTTTAATAATATTGTACCGCCACTTCTCTTTATCTCTCTTCCGATTTGTATTGGAAGTTGTATATCCAATATTAACAAATCAAAATGTTGTTCATATAAGTATTTTCTCGCATCATTAATGTCCAATGCTTTTTGAATTTTAATATTTTCAGGAAAACATCTAATAGTGGTAAAAGGATTTCATTTTGTTCCCCCAAATGCATTTTGATTGCTATCATTACAGCTGATTCAAAGAAAAAAACAGGGAGGCTCCCTGTCATGTAAAATCAAAGTAATTCCTTTTCAGCAATCTTGGCTGCTGAAGAAGGCTTTCGTATGAAATCGTTTCAGGCAAGAGGTTCGTGTCGATCAGAAGCAGCTGATCCTCAATTTCCTTGATCGTTTCCTCGCATTGGTAATTCATTGTGCAGGAAAAGCAGTGAACAGAAGGTGTGCTTGTAATCGTGATGGCTCTTCTTCCATCAGGAAGCTCCCAGTAAACGGTTTCTTCGCCAGTCTGTATCTTGGTCGATTCGCACCATTCACACTTCTTCATCAGAAGAAGCCCCTTCATTCATTTTGGCTTGCTGTACCTGAAATTTCTTTTCTTTCAGCTGATCCCGCTTTTCGCGCATATCCTTTAATGATTGATGTCCTAGCTCTGTCTGATAGGTTTTTCTTTTATTTATTCTGTTCAAACCTTCAGGCACAAGATTAAAGATGGAATCCTGATAAAAGCCTGCTACACCAGTTGACGAGGTTTTATCATTTGAGTCCGGGTAAATACTGTTGAAATAGTCATCCGCCTTCCCTGCTACATATCCTTCCGGTTCAGGATAAGCGGTAATGACCCCTTCATAATTTCTGAGGACAATTTTTTCAGGACTTTGGGAAAGGATGTAGTTTGGCTGAAGAGCAATTTTTCCGCCTCCCCCTGGAGCATCGACTACAAATGTCGGTACAGCATATCCCGAAGTATGGCCGCGCAGACCTTCCATTATCTCAAGCCCTTTGGAAACAGGTGCCCTGAAATGGCCGATGCCTTCTGATAAATCGCACTGATAAATATAATAAGGCCTCACCCGAATTTTAACGAGATCGTGCATGAGTTTTTTCATGATGGCGACACTGTCGTTGATTCCAGCCAGAATAACTGCCTGATTTCCGACAGGAACCCCTGCATTTACCAGCATTTCACAAGCTTTTTTCGCTTCTTCTGTAATTTCAATGGAGGTATTAAAATGCGTATTCAGCCAGACAGGGTGGTATTTTTTTAAAATAGTGCACAAATTTTCAGTGATGCGTTGCGGAAACACTACTGGAGCCCTCGTGCCGATTCGAATGATTTCGACGTGCGGAATAGCTCTGAGATTTTTCAGGATATATTCAAGAATCTGATCATTGATTAAGAGTCCATCCCCTCCAGAAATTAGAACATCCCTTACCTCTTTTGTTCTCGATATATAGGCAATCGCTTCATCGAGCTGTTTTTTTGGCACTCCCATTCCGATCTGGCCTGAAAATCGCCGCCTTGTACAATATCTGCAATACATGGAGCATTGATTGGTTACTAGGAACAGGACCCGGTCGGGATAACGGTGAGTAAGTCCCGGAGCAGGAGAATCTTCATCTTCATGGAGAGGATCCTCCAGATCATATTTTGTCTTATAAAGCTCTTTTGAAATAGGCACCGATTGCATTCTGATCGGACAGCGGTGATCATCTGGGTTCATTAAAGAGGCATAATAGGGAGTGATATTAAGCGGGATCGTTTTCGTTGAAATTTTGACGCCTTCTTCTTCATCTTTTGTCAAATTGATCACTTTTTTTAAATCGTCGAGCGTTCTGATTGTGTGCGTCAGCTGCCAGATCCAGTCATTCCATTGTTCATCTGATACATCCTTCCAAATAGGGATATCTTTCCAATGCCGTTTAGGCTGATAAAGATCTTGTTTCATTCCATTTCCCCCTTCTAAAAGTTCTATAAGCAGTAAATGCCTATAGAAAGACATTTGTGCCTAAAGGTTTTCGAGAGAGATTTCAGCAGAGCTTTTTGCACCAAACATTCATATTTTCCAATGATTTAAAAATGTAGCAGTTGTTCAAAAGCCTTCCTTTATATTGGTACCCGCTGTTATATAAGGCGGCATTCATACCAAAACTCCGAGCCCTTGCCAGGGAGTAAACTTGAAAGATTCCTCTCTGCTTCAGTTCCTGTGCAATTTTTCCAATCAGAATTTGAATGAATTTATGCCTTCTGTATTCAGGCATTGTTGCACAGTCTGTTATTTCAGCATTGCAAAGGGCCTCATTGATTTCAGCAGAAGCGGCGCTTATGATCCTGTCTTTGATTTCCGCCACATAAAATACATTCCCGCTCTTTATGCTTTTGGCTAAATATTCTGAATCGCTTACTGGCGTGGGATAAACTTGAAATATGGCATTATAAAGCTCTGCCAGCCTGGAAGCGTCCTTACCTTCCGCTTTTCGTATAACCACCTCTTCCAAATCCCACTGAACCACATTTGTCACTTTCAGGCTTTTCAAAGCATCCAAAACAGCATCTTCTTTTATCCACTCACTTGTATAGCATCGTTCTTCTGTTAAAAAACGGGAAAACAGGTAAGCATCGCTTCCCTTGAAATAGCCATCGATTACACCTTCAAGCTGATAAGCGTTTGCTAAAGCGATCGCAATATCAGGATGTTTTGCTTTTAATATAATTTTGGAAAAACCTGCTTTTTTGGTTATTACCATCAATTCATCAATCAGGCTGTTAAGATCTCCATGATAATCTTCTAGTTTTGTTCTCTTATTAAAATGATCCAAACCAATTTCCGCATGAAAACGGCTGTTTTTAAAATGAACGATTTCCACATGTTTGCCTCCCTTAAGCAAGGAGCCTTTTTTGATTAGCAAATATCTAAATAAATCCAAATATTTATTGCCTTCAATAACCTGAATGATGGCACCTTTAGTTGATTCTGCTACAGCTGTTACCGTATAAATGGCTCTCTTGGGGATGTTTTCAATCCTTCATGCCAGCCATTTTTCTGATTCTCCTCCTTTAATTGGGGCTTTAATTGAAATGGCTTTTTTGCTGTTCGTCATGATCTCCCTCCTTTTGAAGAACTCCGCACCAGTCCATTATGAAAAGAGCAATAATTTTTGCGGATTCAGTGATAGCTGAAACCGAAATGTACTCATCAGGGAAATGAGCTGTCTCTGTTACACCGGGACCGAATACAACGGTTGGAATATGGCCGGCATTAGCAAGCATACCGCCATCAGTTCCCCACGGCGAGGCTTCAAGTACCGGTTCTTTCCCTGTAATGGTTTTATAAGAGTTTGCAAGAGTTTCGAGCAGGCAGTGATCCTTAGGCAATTCATTAGGAAGCCATCTAGCTCCGTACCATTCAAGCTCTGCCGGATTTTCAGTAAACCACGAATCTTTTGCACTGAGCCTCTTAAGCCAATCCTGGAATTCTTTTTGAACTTCTGCTGCTGTTTCATTTGGGGCGATTCCGCACCTTCCGCTTAAAACGACTGCATCAGGTACAGATGACGGCCAGGTGCCCCCCTTAATTTCCCCGATATTAATAGGCACGGGAATTGGAATATTTGAATAAAGCGGATCAGTAATTCGCTTGTTTCGAACCGTTTCGAGCTCTCTTACATGTTCGACAACAAGCATAGCCTTTTCAATAGCACTGATTCCTTCATATCTCGTTCCGCCATGTGCCGATTTTCCCTTTACTTTGATCCTGAACCACATGGAACCCTGCTGCTTTGGAAAAATCTTCATGCTTGTCGGTTCTGGTATAAGAGCACCATCTGCTTTATATCCTCTTAAAATACTATCTAATGTCCCCGCTCCTCCGCTTTCCTCATCAATTACACTTTGAAAGATCACATCACCGGTTAACTCAACGCCATTCTGGATCAGGGCCTCCATAGCCATAAGAAGCGCAACAGTGCCCCCTTTCATATCTGAAGTGCCCCTGCCATAAATTTTCCCGTCCTTACTGTCTGCCAAATACGGTTCGTGCTTCCACTGCGCTAGATCACCTTCAGGGACAACATCTATATGACCGTTTAAAATCAATGATCTGCCGCCTTCTTTTCCTTTTAAAACAGCAGCAATATTAGGACTTTCCTTAAAATGCGTTCTTGTTGAATAAAAATCGGGATGAGTTCTCAGCAATTTTCCGTTGGGCTCCCATAGATCAATCTGCAAACCAAGCTGCCTGCATTTTTCCAGAATAATTGCCTGGGCAGGAGCTTCATTTCCCTGGACACTTCGCTGCTCAACCAATTTTTTCAGAAGCCTGACGGATCTTATTTCATTTTTCTCCAGCCAAAGGACAATGTCACTGCGGAGGGCATCCATTTTTATCATCCTCATTTCTCTACTGTAGGGCGTTTATGATTTATAAAAATCTTCAAACCGAAGGCAAGTGAAGCGGGCATCCGGTTTCAGCGATGACCTCCTCAAGAGTATAAGGAGTCAGAACTTCAACCAGATGTAGTCCTGATTTTCCTGGTTTCATTACCGCTTTTTCTGTAATGATTAAATCAACACAGCTTCTAGCTGTAAGCGGTAGGCTGCAGTCTGATTTTATTTTAGGCTCTCTGTTTTTATCTGTATGGCTCATAACGACAATCACTTTTTTAGCTTTTAGCGCAAGTTCCATTGCCCCGCCAATACCAGGAACCTTTTTTCCGGGAACGATCCAGTTGGCAAGATCTCCTTTTTCGCTTACTTGAAGCGCTCCAAGAATTGTCAAGTCGACATAGCCTCCTCTGATCATTCCAAAAGCCATTGCTGTGTCAAAATAAGAAGCGCCAATTCCAGCAGTGATAGGAAAACCTGCTGCATTGCATAAATCTTCATCCTCAAACCCCCGTTCAGGGCTTGCACCTATACCAAGAATTCCATTTTCCGCATGAATCATAACCGGAAAATCCTGTTCTAAAAAGTTTGGTACAAGAGATGGAACGCCAATTCCAAGATTGACGGCCATACCAGGAAGAATTTCTTTGGCAGCACGTTTTGCCATTCGGTTGCGCTCTTCTATTCCCAAACCCATTTCCAATTCACCCCTTCTGACTGCACAATCGCCTGGATGAAAATTCCCGGAGTAATGATCTCCTCCTCATGAAGGACTCCGAGCTCAACTATTTCTTCTGCCTCAGCAATCGTATATCTTCCCGCCATTGCCATTAAGGGGTTCATATTTCTTGCCGTCTTATTAAATGTTGCGTTCCCATAATAATCAGCCTTTTCAGTCTTGATAATGGCTATATCCGCTGTAAGGGGAGTCTCAACCAAGTATGAATTCCCGCCAATTTTAACTTTTTGCTTCCCTTTTTCCACTGCTTCATTTCCTAATCCAACATCTGTCAGGATTCCTCCAAGGCCATTACCACCTGCACGTATTCTTTCTGCAAGAGTTCCTTGAGGATTAAATTCCACGATTAGCTTCCCATCCGTCATGAGCTTGCCTGCAACTGGATTGGAGCCAATATGAGAAGTAATCAATTTTTTAACTCTTCCTTCTACAATCAGCCTTCCGACTCCTATATCAGGAAAACCGGCATCATTACATATAATGGTTAAATCAGAAACCCCTTTTTCTAGTATGGCATGCAATAAAGTAGGAGGGCTTCCTACGCCGCCGAATCCCCCAACCATTATGGTGGAACCATTGGTTATTCTTTCAGCCGCTTTTTCTGCAAGTGCAATTTTTTTGCAATAATCCGTTTTCATAAAGTTCCCTCCGAATAGCCCTGTTCTGTTTCTTTTTGAAATTCAATAAAAACATTTTTAAGCCTTGCCAAAAGCTCATCCATTTCTGACTTCTTAATGGTAAGCGGAGGAGCGATAATCAATCCGTTTCCTGCTTTCCCTCCAATCCCAGCATTTGAAGGATAAATGAGCAGGCCCTTTTCAGCTGCTCGCTTAACAAGTTTGGAGGTAATATTGTCACTTTTAGAAAATGGCGCTTTTTTAGTCCTGCATTTAACAACCTCCACTCCAAGAAGAAGTCCCTTTCCTCTGACATCTCCAATAAAGGAGAACCGTTCTTTCCAATCCATTAAGTTTTGCTTTAAATAATCCCCTTTTTCCATCACGCTTTCCATTAATTTTTTCTGTTCCATATAAGAAAGGACAGCAAGTGCTGCTGCAGCCGCTTGAGGATTTGCGCTGTAGGTATGCCCGCTCATAATGCTTTTTGTGCCATTTTGAATTGGTCCCATTACTTTATCGGATACAATAGCAGCTGCAATCGGACTATATCCTGCTGCGAGCCCTTTTCCTAAAGCCGCAATATCAGGAATAACGCCCCAATGTTCCAGTGCGAGCATTTTCCCTGTTCTGCCAGTACCGCTCATCACTTCATCCGCAATAAAAAGAATATTATACTCATCACAGATTTGCCGGATTTTTTGATAATACCCATCAGGAGGAGAAATCGCTGCCCCTGCTGCACCAATGACTGGTTCAGCTATAAAAGCTGCAATATTGTCAGCACCAATACGGTTGATGGCCGTTTCAAGTTCATCTGCACATTGCAGCTTGCAACCTGGATAGCTTTGGTGCATAGGACATCTGTAACAATAAGGAGGAGATACAGACGGGGTAAAAACCATCCAATTTTCAAAACGGTTTCTTCTCTCGGGAAAACCGGAAAGGGACAAACCTCCAAGCGTAATGCCATGATAGCTGTTCCATCTAGAGAGAATGGCGGTTTTTTTGAAGTTCCCTTTTTCCTGCCAATATTGCAAAGCAATTTTCATGGCCGTTTCCACAGCTTCTGAACCGCTGTTTACAAAGAAACTCCAATTGAGATCTCCCGGCATCAGGGAAGCAATCTTTTTGGCAAGCAGTTCCCCTGCTTTACTGGTAAATTGGGAACGGTAGACAAAGGATACTTTTTGGGACTGCTCGTTCATCGCTTCTATTACTTCTTTTACTCCATGGCCAATGGAGCAAGTCACCGCACCAGAAGAAGCATCCAGATAATCCTTTCCATGCATATCGTATAAATAGACACCTTTTCCATGGCTGACCATGGGATAGCTTTCATCAAGAATCGGTTTTATCAAGTAGCTCGCGGGAATGACACCCACCTCCAGTGACGTGCAATATAATGGAAAAGAAAACCCTGTATAGTTCAATATATGAAACCCTGAAGAGACATATATCCGGTTTTCTTTATATATAGCTCTGTTAAAGCTCAATGCTGATTTTGGCACCATGCTGATTGGAACGGATACGCGAGACTCCTGCTTAGAAAAGCGGATCAAGGGAGACCTAATCAGGTGTATAGCACCGAGAAGGCTCTAAGGTAAGCTCGCTAAAGCTTGAGTGCCTGCTTGCTGTGCAATCAACAGCCAAAGTTAACAGAGCCTTATATATAGAAGTGTTGGGAAAAAGACATGGAAGGCAAAAAGGAAAAATAGTCAAAAAAACAGCACGGATTTGCTCCGTGCTGTCCCCGAGATTATCCCAATTTGGAATAAACGGCTTTTTTATTAACGTTATTTTTCTTATGAAGCCCTCGTGCATAATAGGAAATGACAAGAACTGCGAGAAATGGAATACCAACATATAGTGATACTCTCGTATCAGGGAAATAGGCCATTAATCCGACAACTGCCGCTAAAAAGACAAGTGACAGATAAGAGGTAAACGGAAATAGCGGAACCTTGTATTTCAGCTTCTTTACATCTTCCTGAGACAGGGTTCTTCGATACTTTATTTGAGAAAGAAGAATCGTCGCCCAGGTCCAAATGGCTCCAAAGGTTGAAACACTAGTAATATAGACAAATACACGCTCGTCCTTAATTAAATAGTTCAATAGAACTCCAACTAAGAGAGCTGAAGCAGATGTCAGTACAGCTATTCCAGGCACGCCTCCTTTGGTAATCTTAGAAAATGCCTTAGGCGCCTCTCCCTGCTCAGCAAGATTAAACAGCATCCTGCCAGTACTGAATAAGCCGCCATTGCATGATGAAAGGGCTGCTGTTAAAACAACAAAGTTAATAATACCTGCAGCTGAAGGAATGCCGATTTTTTCAAAGGTTAATACAAACGGGCTGCCTTGAGTTCCGATTTTTTCCCATGGATAAATCGACATAATGACGAACAAGGCACCTACGTAAAAAATTAAAATCCTCCAAAAAACCGTATCAATTGCCTTCGTAAGCGTTTTTTCAGGATTTTTTACTTCTCCTGCTGTAATTCCAATCAGTTCAATTCCAAGATAGGCAAACATCACCATTTGCAGAGACATGAAAACCCCTTTAAAACCATTCGGGAAAAAGCCGCCATTATTCCAGAGGTTGCTAATGCCTGTCGCAATACCTCCGTTGCCAATTCCAAAAAGAATCATGCCAACGCCAATGACGATCATAAAAATAATTGCCACTATTTTAATGAGCGCAAACCAGAATTCCAGTTCGCCATATGCTTTTACAGCAAGAAAATTAACAGCCGCCATAATGATAAGTGCAGCTAAAGCCCAAATCCATTTTGGTGAATCTGGATACCAGAATTGCATGTAAGTTCCAACTGCTGTAATTTCCGCCATGCATGTTACGACCCACAAGGCCCAATAATTCCAGCCGGTAATATATCCTGCAAGCGGACCAAGATATTCCCTTGCATAGCGGCTGAAAGAACCTGCTACAGGATTTTGAACTGCCATTTCCCCGAGTGACCTCATGATGAAAAACATGATCATACCGCTGAAGGCGTAAGCCAAAAGTATACCCGGTCCAGCCATTTTAATCGCTGTGGCTGAGCCCAAAAACAATCCAACGCCAATTGCCGCGCCGAGTGACATCAAAGATATATGTCTTTCTTCCAGCCCCCGGTGAAGTCCGCTGCTGTTTTTTTGATTCATGCTTCTTCCTCCCTCATTCAGGCCTGCACCTACACTAGTTTGATTTGTGCTCAATTTTAAGTATAATTGCTAGCGCTTTCATTTCCAATGAAAACTATGAAAAAATACAAAAAATTTAACTATTAAAACGATTATTAATTTTTAATCGTTACATGTTTGCTAGTTTATCAAATGTTTCTCTCTTTTTCAACTATTCTGAAATAATATAGTGCTTCTTACCCTTGTATAACGTCAGCTCCTTTTCCAATTTGAGGAAAAGAGGCTGCTGGATATTGCCATAAATGGTACCGTTTTGAGGTGCATATCTAAAAATTTTTTTCAAAATGACAATCGCTTTGCCATACCTTTTGGCATATAAAAAAGCAAAACTCGCCACAATATTGGCGAGTTTTTATATTCCATAATGATCGAACGTATATTCCTTTTGTTTATTATTCCTTAAAAGTTATTCATATAGTGATGACGACTTTACCTTGAGCGTGCCCTTGTTCAAAATACTTGAAAGCTTCTTCAACTTCACTCATCTTAAAAGTTTTATCAATGACCGGTTTTACCTTTCCGGCTTCAAGTAGTTCTTTCATATATATTAAATCGTTTTGGTTTTGCCTTTGTAATAAGCTATACATTTTTTTCGTTCCGGAGAGTGAAAACAAAGACCCTAGAGTCATTGTTTGAAACAGTTGTGCACCCGAACCTCCGATGTGAATAAAAGTTCCATTAGCATTTAAGCATCGTTTATAAGCTGTAATCGGATGGTGTCCGTTAACGGCAAGAATTAGATCATACTTCTGTCCTCTTTTGGTAAAATCCTCTTTCGTATAATCGATGACTTCATCTGCACCAATAGATCGCAGAATGTCTAAATTTCTCGTACTGCAAACACCAGTTACGTCTGCTCCGAAGGATTTGGCAATTTGTACCGCATAAGTCCCCACACCACCAGACGCACCGTTAATCAATACCTTTGTCCTGCCTGAATCTTGCCTTTATCCCTTATACCTTGTAAGGCTGTGACTCCCGCCATAGGTACCGCAGCAGCTTCCTCAAATGTCATATTTTCTGGTTTTTGTGCCAATGCATTCTCGGGAACTGATACGTACTCAGCAAAACCACCCCAGCCACAACCGGAAAGGTCGCCAAATACTTCTTGACCTGGATGAAACTGTTTAACATTTTTACCAACTGCTTCTACCCGGCCTGAAATGTCACCTCCGGGTATGGAATATTTCGGTTTTAGAAGACCGAAGGCGAAACGAGCTAAGAAGGGGTCTCCTTTCAAAAGTACCAGATTACCATAATTCAAGGATGATGCTTGAATCTTTACCAGTACCTGATTATCTTCAGGAATAGGCTTAGCTACTTCAGTCAAATTAAGAACATCTGGTGAGCCATATTTGTTACAAACAATGGCTTTCATTAATTTTCCTCCAAATTCCTTTGCTTCCACCTAACATCCATCCCCCCTGATTAACCTATTTATATACCGGCAAACCAAACAATATTAATATTGATAGTACTTTTGGCAATCCTTTTTAATTGTACAATACTTAGTGTATGTAATAAAAACTAATGTCAATTGTTATGTCAAACTCATTAAAAACCCGTAAATACAAGAAAATGACGTATGCCAATTCATACGTCATTTTCTTGTGTCATTTATTCAAAAAGCACCTCAAAACCCTTTAATATTGCCAACAGCCTTAATTCTTTAGACAGGCACGGGTTCAAATTCTATTTCAAACCCAAGATCAGAAAGCATTTGATGGTCCCTTGTTTCTTCCTGCCCTGAAGTTGTTAAATAATCCCCGACAAAAATAGAATTAGCTGCATAAAGTCCCATCGGCTGAAGAGAACGCAGATTTACCTCTCTTCCTCCTGATATCCGAATTTCTTTTGAAGGGTTCACAAAACGGAACAATGCGAGTACTTTTAAGCAATACCTTGGATCAAGCTCGTTTGTTCCTTCAAGCGGTGTACCGTCAATAGCATGCAAAAAATTAACCGGGATACTGTCAGCATCGAGTTCCTTTAGCGTATAAGCCATGCTAACAACATCTTTTTTTGTTTCTTTCATACCAACGATTACTCCTGAACAAGGTGAAATACCTGCTTCCTTTACCTTATTTATCGTTGCAATTCTGTCGTCGTATGTATGGGATGTGGTAATAGCCAAATGATGCTCTTTTGCCGTATTGACATTATGATTATATCTGTCTACTCCGGCTTTTTTGAGCTTCTCAGCCTGACCTGGCTTTAGTATACCAAGGCAAGCACAAATTTTAAGGCCGTATTTTTCTTTAATTTCTTTCACTGCACTTGAAACATGTTCGATTTCTTTTTCGGATGGTCCCCTCCCGCTCGCTACAATACAGTATGTTCCAATATTTAAGGAGGCCGCCCTTTCTGCACCCTGAACAATAGAATCTTTATTCAGCATACGGTATTTTTCAATGGGTGCTTCTGATACAGAGGATTGAGAACAATATCCGCAATTCTCAGGGCATAATCCTGATTTGGTATTGATGATCATATTCAGCTTTACTTTTTTTCCATAATAGTGCTTTCGAATAAGGAAGGCACCATGAAGCAGCTCCAATATTTCATCATCAGGGCTTTCCAAAATAGCGAGCGCTTCTTCAGCCTGTAACGATTTCCCCTTTAACACTTCAACTGCAAGGTTTGTCCACTTCAACTCATTTCCCCCTTTTCTTGTCCTAATGTTTATAGTAGTGAAATGACACTAATTGTGTCAACTAATTATTTATGTTAGTTTACATTTAAACATTTGCCATTCAGCCGTTAAACCATCAAACTGATGGTAAGGAGGTGTATGGATGGAATTTTTAAAAACAGAACTATGCAGGCTATTGAATATTGAGTACCCTATCATTCAAGCAGGGATGGCAGGTGGCTCTGTAACTCCTGAATTAGTTGCTGGCGTATCGGAGGCAGGCGGCCTCGGAACACTTGGTGCTGCCTATATGACAAAGGATACGGTAAGAGATGCTATAAGAAATATTAAAACGATGACAGACAAACCATTTGCCGTTAATTTATTTTCTGTGGAAATGAAGGATAATTTTGACCGGCTATCAGAAGTTATGGAGATATTAACACCAATAAGGGAAAATCTCGGCCTTAAAAAAGCTGGGAAAAAACTTTCAACAACTGACCATTTTGATCACATTTTTGAAGTTGTGCTTGAAGAGCGAGTGCCAGTACTTAGCACGGCATTTGGGGTCCTAAAAGAAGATGCCATGAAAGAAGCAAAGAAAAATGGAGCAAGGATCCTGACGATGGCTACTACTGTTGATGAAGGGCTATTTGCAGAAGAAAAAGGCTCTGATGCCGTAGTTGCTCAAGGGTCAGAAGCAGGCGGGCATAGAAGCACTTTTGATATGAAGAAGTACCCAGAAGGTGCTAGCATCGGAACCTTTTCTCTTATTCCGCAAATGGCTGATGCTTTAAAAGTTCCTGTTATCGCTGCCGGAGGCATTATGGACGGGAGGGGACTTGCTGCAGCGCTGATTCTTGGAGCAGCTGGTGTTCAGCTTGGCACAAGATTCCTGACAGCTTTAGAATCTGGCGCCCATCCCGTTTATCAGAAAAAACTTCTGGAGGCAAAGGAAGATGATACGGTTATAACAAAGTCTTTTTCAGGAAGGCCTGCTAGAGGAATTGTCAATTCCTTTATTCGCCATACCGAACTTTCCGGCATAGCTCCCCTTCCATTTCCGAGCCAAAATACAGCAACAAATGAAATTCGAAAAGCTGCAGCGGAACAAAATAATTCAGAATATATGTCTCTTTGGGCCGGTCAGGGATTACGTATGGTAAGGCAAGGGGAATCCTCAAGCCAGATTGTTGCATGCCTTATAAAAGAAGCTGAATCAATATTGACGTTTGGCTGAAATATTTTATACCATAAGCTGATTTATCGAAAATTTTTTTGAAGGTATTTAAAAAGCAGCAGCCCCTGGTCAAATGACTTCAGGGCTGCTGCTTTTATCTGAATCGATTATTGTTCACGGGCTTAAACTAAGGCCTCTTCTTTCAGAGGTTTTGCTGCAGTTTTTTCAACGATATCTCTTGCAATCCAAACACCGCATGCCCCTGCCTGGGCAAGTCCCCTTGTGATGCCTGCTCCGTCTCCGCCTACATATAATCCTCTGATTTCTGTTTCAAATTTATCATTCAATTTTGGCCTTGCAGAGTAAAATTTCGCTTCCACTCCATAAAACAGCGTATGCTCTGATGCAAGGCCAGGGGTCACCTGGTTAAGTGCCTCTGTCATTTCGATCAGGCTTTTCATTGTGTTATAAGGCAGAACCAGACCAAGGTCTCCCGGTACAGCTTCCTTCAGAGTTGGTTCAATGAATCCTTCTTTTATACGATTTTCTGTTGATCTGCGTCCTTTTAAGATGTCCCCGTATTTTTGGACAATCAATCCCCCGCTTGAAAGGCTGTTGGCAAGCTTTGAAACTTCGTGCGCATATTCGTTTGGTTTATCAAATGGCTCTGAAAACTTATGGGAAACAAGCAGCGCAAAATTCGTATTGTTTGAGCCAAGCTTAGGATCTTTATAAGCATGCCCGTTCGCCAGCATCGTGCCTGAGTGATTTTCAACAACCACATGTCCAGAAGGATTGCTGCAGAAAGTTCTGACACGTGTACCAACAGAAGTATTAAACACGAATTTGCCTTCATATAAATGCTTATTGATCTCTTCCATAACAATATCGGATGTTTCAACACGAACTCCGATATCAACCTGGTTATTGATCATTTTAAGCCTTCTTTTTTTCAAAATCGAACCCAGCCATGTGGAACCGTCCCTTCCTGGAACAATGACCACTTTTTCTGCATGGATTTCTTCCCCATCTGAAAGGATGACGCCTTTTGAATGATAAATGCCTTCTTCTTTCGCTGTGATTAAGTCAGATACCTCTGTTTTAAATCTCATCTCTATTTTGGTGTTTAAATATTCATAAATGCTTTTCATAATTTCAAGGTTTTGCTCTGTACCCAAGTGGCGCACCTGAGCACGCAAAAGCTTCAGGCCAGCAGCATATCCTCTTTTTTCAATATCCTTTACATGCTCAGTCAAAGGATCTGTAATGGTATCAGTGGCACCATGAGATAAATTGATTTCATCCACATATTTGATTAAATCAATAACTGTGCTGTCAGGCAAGTAATCTGTCATCCACCCGCCGAATTCACTTGTAATATTAAACTTTCCATCTGAATAAGCCCCTGCCCCGCCAAAACCATTTGTAATGGAGCAAGCCGGCAAACAGCCCGAAAAATCTTTCTTACCTGCCGGAGCAGGACATTTCTCAATCTTCTTTTGAAGAATAGGGCAATTTCTGCGATAAATATCATGACCTTTATCAATAAGCAAAACGCTTGAATGCGGCATTTTTCTTGTTAATTCATAACATGTGAAAATTCCGGCGGGTCCTGCACCTACTACAATAACGTCATAACTTTTCTTCAAAGATAATCCCTCCGCTCAAGAACCTTATGTTAGCAAATTTCTTTATCCATTGGTAAATATAACAAAGTATAGCGCTTGCGTCAATTATTTTAACGAACTATTTAGCCTATAATATTTTTAATGTTCGTGTTTTATGCAGACATAAAAAGAGAGGCCATTCGGCCTCTAAGGTTAGTTAATATAAGCTGCTCCAATGATAATAAGCAAAATAAACAAGACAATAATTAAAACAAAGCTATTGCCATAACCATGACACCCGTGTCCGTAACCACAGCCCCCTACATAAGGGTAGCCACAACCTCCATGATATCCGTACATTTATTTTCCCTCCATCAACTCTTGATGTTTTCCTTGTAGCCTATGTATGGGTAAGGTTGTATTGACTGTGCGAATGCCCATCTTTTTTGATGAAATTTCTTTTTTATTAGCTCTGTTAGAGCTGAATGCTGATTTTGACACCATGTTGATTGGAACGGAGACGCGAAACTCCTGCAGAGCCTTTTTATTAAGAATCTTTTCTTAAAGCTTTGTTGCTTCCTCACTAGATATTTCACGACCCTTGAATTGGCAGGAACTTTAAGAAAGGCTCTTTTCTTAAACTTTGTTGCTAATAACTCTTAATTTAAGTACTGAAACCCTCATTTCATCAAAAATTTTAAGAAAAGATGCCCCGAAGCCAGTCTATAAAAGTGATTTTGCTCGTACGAATAACAACAATCTTTGCGAAAACTGCCTTAAGAAAAGATGCCCCGAAGCCAGTCAAAATGCGTGATAAAAGCATTTACGAACAGCAACAATCTTTGCGAAAACAGCCTTTGTTACGAAAAAAGGCTTTGTTTTTTTCGTTTTATCATACATTAATAATGTTGGAAAATAATAGAAAAAGAGGAGAATATGATGGGGGTCAAAAAATTAGGTTTTATGTTTATTTGTCTTGCAGTTTTAGCAGGAGGAGAAAGTACACTAGTGAGCACCTCATATGCTGATCAGGCAAATAAAACAATTAAAAGCACAGCAAAATATGTCCAAGCTTCAAAAACACAGCCTATTTCCATTGTTTTTGGAGGAGATACACAATTTTCAGGATCTACACTCACTGCCGTAAAAAATCATGGCGCTGCTTATCCTTTCAGTTATGTAAAAAAAGATTTACAGAGTGCTGATTATGCCGTACTCAACCTTGAAACATCGATTACAAACCTTCCGGACTCCTATAGGGACAGGAGCCAGCGATATAATTTTAAAGCTCCTGCTTCCGTTCTTTCAGGAATCAAACAGTCAGGGGTCGATCTCATAAGCATTGCTAATAATCATGCCCTCGACTATGGACAGCAAGGCTTGCTTGATACGATGAAATCAATTAACAATGCGGGACTATCTTATATGGGCGCAGGAAAGACCATGAAAGAAGCCTTCAGTGCCCGCACTGTCATCATTAAAGGAAAACGCATTAAGTTCATTGCTGCAACACGGTTCGCTCCATCATCTTCATAGTTTACTTTTAAATCCTCAACTAAGGCGGGAGTTGCAGGAGCTTATCAGCTTGACCCGCTGATTAAGGCCATACAAAATGAAAAAAAGAATGCTGATTACATTGTGCTTTATCTTCACTGGGGAGTTGAAAAATCCTCAAAACCTGCCGCGTATGAGTGGGATTACTTAAAAAGAATTGTTAAGGAAACGGATGTTGATGCAATTATTGGATCACATCCTCATGTGCTTCAGGGATTTACCTACTATCCAAAAAAATCAAAAACTGGATCAGTTAAATACGTACCTGTTGCCTTTTCTCTCGGAAACTTCCTTTTCCCTGATTATGTGAAAGGAAAAACGGCTCAAACGGGCCTGCTAAAACTGACGCTCGATGGCAAACAGCCTTCTATTTCGTTTAAGCCTTTTCAAATATCAAAGGATGTCATTCGTCCTGTAAGCTCACATTACAAAAAAGAAATGGATCGCTATCTTCAGTCCATTTCTTACAATGTAACAATAAAAGACGGTAAAATCATCAGAAAATAAAGAAAAAAAGAAAGAAGGGGAAATCCCTTTCTTCTTTTCATTTTTGCCTTTCTTCATTTCTTTTTTAAATCCACGTTCAAAAGCCGAATAAACATATTGGAGTTAATATACTGGGGCAGTACAAGACAGCAGCTTATCAGGAAGCTTTAATCTTGGAGCTTTGGCTGCAACCTTAACAGGCGGATGCATCACTGCAACAAAGCACCAAAACAAAAACCCCTTATAAGCAAGCTTATAAGGGACTACTATTACTGAAATAAATGACTATATTTCTCAAGACCTTCTTTTTCTAAATCTTTTTTAGGAACAAAACGAAGTGCTGCAGAATTGATGCAATATCTCAAACCGTTCGGGCCAGGCCCATCGTTGAACAAATGTCCAAGATGTGAATCAGCCGTTTTGCTTCTAACCTCAGTGCGGACCATTCCATGTGAAAAGTCCATCTTTTCTTCTACTTCATGATCTTCAATCGTTTTTGTAAAGCTTGGCCATCCGCACCCTGCATCGTATTTATCCGTAGAACTGAACAGCGGTTTTCCAGATACAATATCAACATAGATGCCTTCTTCTTCCCAATTCCAGAATTCATTATGAAATGGAGGCTCTGTTCCGTTTTCCTGTGTTACACTATATTGCATAGGAGTCAGTTTTTTTCTCAAGTCTTCTGCCTTTTCTTTTTTCCAGTTTTCATTAATAAATTGTTCTCTGCCAGAACCTTTTTTGTACCGATTATAATGAGCGGCATTCTTTTTATAATAGTCCTGATGATACTCTTCAGCCGGATAAAAAGCGGATGCCGGCAGTATTTCGGTTACAATTGATTTTTGAAACTTCCCGCTGTCTTGCAAAGCTTTTTTTGATTCCTCTGCAAGGTTTTTCTGGACCTCATTATGATAAAATATCGCTGTTCTGTATGAATCCCCTCTATCAAAAAACTGGCCCCCCGCATCAGTCGGATCTATTTGCTGCCAAAATAGGTCAAGTAACCTTTCATAAGGGAATTTTTCAGGATCAAAGCTGATTTGAACTGCTTCATAATGTCCTGTCCGATTAGAACAAACTTCTTCATAAGTAGGATTTTCAGTAGTTCCGCCTGTATAGCCGGAAGTTACTTTTTGAATTCCTGGCATTTTATCAAATGGCTGGACCATGCACCAAAAACATCCTCCAGCGAACGTTGCTAGTTCTGTTCCTATGTTTTCCATTATTTGCTTCCTCCCGACTTTTCTTTCCCTTTATTATATCATTTCCCTTCCTGTTTCAAAGAATTAGGCTCAGCAAGCAATTTATCTTGACAGACACTCAAATTTTATTTAAGCTAAGAAATAGTTCACTTAGTTAATTAATGAACGTAAATTTTATAAATGCTATTTGCTCATTTTTAACCAGTAACTCTTCACCTTCTTTCTGCATAGAAGCTGAAAAACGTGCCAGATGAATTTTTTGCATGGAGGAATTGATTTGGAAAACCGAAAAGAAATGATGTATGAAATGGAAGCGCTGCTTCGAAATGTTTTTCGTCAGCTTCGTCTTGAAATTAACAAGTTGCTCAACCACGAAATGACTCGAAATGAATTTTACATTTTAAAAACCCTGCAAGAAAATGGACCTCAAAAATCCTCCTCTCTCTCTAAATACTTGGAAGTTTCAGCAAGCCACATTACTGCAATGAGCGACTCTCTCTTAGAGAAAGATTTCATTACTAGGGAACGTTCTGTAAGTGACAGAAGGATTATAGAAATCGCAATAACAGAGTCAGGAAAAGAAAAACTGCAGGAATTTCAAGAAAAAAAGACGGAATATTTATTTAAACGGTTTGACTGTTATTCAGAAGAGCAAATGAAAACGCTAATAGAATTGTTCCGTAAAATGGACCATTCTTAAAACTTGCCTAAGGGTTTATTTGGCGAAGGTGATGCTTTTCGAAAGCGGGTAAAATACCAGTTAAAAAAGCCGATCGGCTTTTTTTATTCATTTAAAAGAGACCTGTTCAAGTTTTGAGGAATAGGTCTCTTTTTTTATTCCTTCAGTGAGGCATTACGATAGACATGTAAGGCTTATACATAATTATTTGCGTTATTCAGATACTATTAGAAAAAACTCGGGAGGTACTAAATTCATGACAGCTCCTTATTTATGTCCCAATTGCAAAACGAATCGTACCCGTTTTAATATTATGGAACAGCATCCTCAGGCTGTAAAGCTGGATCCTAAAACAGGATCTCTCGTTAGCCAATACGATTCAGATGAAGCCGGCCCTTTTCATGCAGCCTATACAGGAACGGATAAAAGAGTGCAGTGCGGTGCTTGCGGCCTTGTTGAAGATGAATTTCCGTTTTTAAAATTTGCAAAGTCTCATCCTCTTGTCTGAATTAATTAAAAGCTGTTTTCGCAAAGATTGTTGCTGCTTGTATATGTTTAGAAAACGCATCAAGATAAGCTTCGTGGCATCTTTTCTTAAAATGAGCAGGTGTATAATTGTTTGCTTAAAATTCATTTATTTAGGCGAGAGAAAGGCTGTTTTCGCAAAGGTTGTTGTTATTGGTAAATGCTTCTATCACGCATTTTGACTTGCTTTCGGAGCATCTTTTCTTAAAGTTCCTCCCAAATCAAGGGTCGTGCAACTGAAATTTCGAGTGAGAAGCAACAAAGTTTAAGAAAAGAGCCTAATTAAAACAGATTTTTACAGAGGACAGTGTTTTTGCATGCTTTTTTATTCATCAGCCTTAACATTGACATGATTCTCAATAAATTCGAGTATTGACTTCGCAGTTTCCTCCGGTTTTTCGAGCATTCCCATGTGCCCGCTATCTTCCAGAATGACTTGTTTTATATGATTTCCTTCCTGAGAAAAGGACTTTTGCAAAGGGGCAATTTGATCTGAATTTCCTGCCAGCAGCAAGACGGGCACTTTTGCATCTTTTATAACCTTATTTCTGTCCGGTCTGTTTTTCATTGCAAAAAGAGCTCCAGTTGCTCCTGCTTTAGATGTATGATAACCGAGATGCTTTACAAACTCTATTTCAGCAGTCCTCATTTCCATATTTTGAGGGGCAAACAGATTCGGAACAAGTTCATCGATAAAGGGCTTTATTCCTTCCTTTTCAATTTTTTCTTTTCCAGCATCACGTTTTGCTTTCCCTTCTTCCGTGTCAGGAAATGCAGTTGAATGAAGAAGACCGAAAGAGGCGATCATCTTCGGGTATTTTTCAGCAAATGCAAGAGTCACATATCCCCCTAGCGAGTGGCCAAAAATAGAAGCATGGTCAATTTTTAAATCTTTCAGCACTTCGTGAATATCCTCTGCCATATCCTCTACACCATAAGGTTCGTCCGTCGTTGTAGTACCTCCATGCCCTCTTAGGTCAAATGCCAGCACACGGTGTTTTTCCGACAGGAGAGGAATAAGGTATTTAAAATATTCGTGGCTGCCGCAAAAACCGTGAAGGAGAACAATGGTATCACCGACTCCCTCATCTATGTAACCAATCATTTTGTCGCCGTGCGTATACTCATAATAATTCATATTGTCCCTCCTTAGCATCCTTCTATATGTTTTTCCCAATTCAGTCTCCATCAAACCTGTCTTTAAAAAAGAAACCCAATCTAAATGCCCCGTAGCACTTTTTAAGAGTAAGAATTCAGCAGAGATTTCAATACTTTAAGACGAACAGCAAATAGAGAGATATATCTTCTTTCATTTTGTATAATGGCTGTTTCACTCCTCTTTATTTTTGTTTACATAATATTATTATCATTTGATTTTTTGAGAGGCTGTTTTCGCAGAGATTGTTGTTTTTCGTACATGCTGTTATCACGCATTTAAACTAGCATCGGGGCATCTTTTCTTAAAGTTTTTGCCATACCAATGGTTTCGAGAACTAAATATAGTGTCATGCAACAAAGTTTAAGAACAGAGCCTTTTATAAAAACTGTGACATCCACCCAGCTCCCTTCATATGGTATGAGGGATGAAAAAAAGAATGGGAGTGCATAGAATGCCGAATCCGGAAATAAATGAATACGTCTATCAAGCCCTTATGTATGATATGTATGCCTGTTATTATAAATATTCAGATCCTAATAAGCATGTTATGTATTATCAGATGCATTTAAAAGCCCTGCAGCAGGCTATTCAGTCCCAAGCTGGCTCAAGGGTGCCTTATCAGATGAATTCTGGTATGACATCAGCAAGGGTTTTCCATGCTTCACCCGATGCACCTGCAGTGGATGTGTATTTAAATGGCAATCTTGCTCTTCGGAATTTGAAGTATAAAGAAATCAGCGAATTTATGCATTTGCCTGCCGGTCAATACCGATTGGATATTTACCCAACAGGCAGCACGACCTCTCCTGTTTTATCAGAAACTTTGCTCTTTATGCCTGGAGTAACTTATACCTTTACCGCTGCAGGGCCAGTTTCACGGCTAAAGCTGTTTCCAATTGTAGATAAGCCTTTTGTATCAGCAGGGGAAACGAAGGTTAAATTCGTCCATCTATCTCCTGACGCTCCAGCAGTGGATGTTGCTGTTAAAGACGGGGATATTTTATTTCCGAATGTTTCCTATATGACCGCTACAAAATATATAACGGTTCCAGCTGGAAGAATTGATCTTGAAGTTAGGCTTGCCGGCACGCAGACAGTAGTATTGCCGGTTCCTAAAGTACAGCTTCGTTCGGATACCGCTTATACGATTTTTGCTGTTGGTCTTGCAAACGGCAACCCGCCTCTTGAAGCAGTTTTGGCGAGAGGCTAGGAGCTTTTTTATTTTAAGTTTTTATATGGTATATTCCCCTGCCCAAAAGAGGCTGTCCCCATTATGAAGGACAGCCTTTGCTATTTGGTTTTAAAATGAAAAAGATGTATTTTGCTTATCATCTGTAAGAGGGACAAACAGTCTGAAACGAATATTGTCTTTCTTCAGATCAAAGCGCTCGGCTTTTGCTCTAAGATTACTTTTCAATTTAATTTCGGTTAATGCTACATCAATTGTTTTATTTTTTTCATCAATATAAACGAAATCTGGAAGTGAGTAAGAATTATTAATGTAATTTAAAACGATATAAGCAGGAATATCGAGCTGTCCAAGTGATAAATCCTCCACTTTTAATCTCATATTCCCATCTTTCTTAACCGTTGGCTCAAGTGTAATTTTCGCATCAATTTCTTTATTGAAAACTTTCATTTTTCCAAGCAGATACACTTTATCATCAAGCACAACTTTATAATGCAATTGATCAGCATTTGCCTCCTGCCTGAGATAATGATTGATCATTTTATTTAAATTTTCCTTGTTAGAGCCAACAGTAAGCTCTGCAGTATTAGAACCTTTCATATCCTGTACAGATTGCTGATCATTTCTTCCTGGAAGAAACAGAAGGGCCATAACGAAAGCCGCTACTATAATATTAAGAATCAGCAGAATAAAAAAGGCTGTTTTCCATTTCTTCACAACCGTCACCCTATCTAATAATTTGTGTTTCTTCATAGCCCGGCTTCGTTAATTCCAGCTTTGTAAGCTTATCAAATACTCTTTGTCCGATAAGGGAATATCCTTTTTCATTAGGATGAAAAGCATCTTTATAAAGAATGTCTTTATCATTCCCGCCGCTGTATAAGTCTGCTATTGGAACAAAATCAGCATTGGGATCGTTATTAATAAGACTCATTGCCCCATTATTCCATTCATTAATAATGACATCGATTTCAGATAATTGCGGGAAAGCATATTTAAATGGATTATAAAGTCCTACAAAAATTATTTTCGCATGAGGATTACGCTCCCTAATTGTCTGAAGAACCTCCTTCAACTTCTTTTCGTATTGTACTTGTTCTTTTCGAAAAGGCTCAAAAGTCAAATTAATAAAGTTATTTTTTACAACCTTCATTACGTCATTTCCGCCGATCGAGAGCATAATAATATCTGCACCTTTAACGGCTGTTATCACTTCAGGCCTGTTAAGTCTTTTAATAAGGTCATCTGTCTGATATCCGAGTACAGCGTAGTTAGATACCGTTACGTTTTTCAATTTTTCATCTGTTATCAGTTTTTGCTGCACAAAGCCAATATAACCTTTTTTCTGGTCATCTCCTACCCCTGCAGTCAAAGAATCTCCTATCCCGACAATACTGACATCCCCGCGCTCAAATTGCTGCAGCGGCTTTTCTGTTTTCTTAATTTGTACCGGTTTTACGGCAGGTTCAGCATGCTTAAAGGAAAATCCTTCACACCCGGAAAGCAGCAAGACGACAGAAATGATGATCGCAATTTTTTTCAGCAATTTTATCACCTCGAACCGTCTTTTAAATACCCACTATAACACATAACGAATCCCAATCATAAAACTTTAGTGTTATTAGAAAAGGCAGGACTCTTATGAGCAGCCCTACCTTTGAAGTTTTTTAATATCTGAAAGCATCTCATTAAAAGGCGGTTTTTCTGCACCGCTATAGTTTTTTACAATCATGCCCTTCTGATCAACCAGATAAAAGGAAGTGCCATGAATAACCTGATCTTCATTTACAGGCTTTTTAACAATTGTTTTAAAACTTTGCCGGGCAAGTGCACTAATATCACTATCTGAATAGCCTGTAAGAAAATCCCAGTTACTAAAAGATGAATGAAATTTTTCACCAAATTGTTTCAGTTTAGCAGGTGTGTCTACATTCGGGTCAACACTGAAGGATACAATTTCTAATGGAATGTTTTCTTCTTCCGCTTTTCGCTGAAGAATCCTCATGTTCGCAGTCATTGGCGGGCATATGGTTTTGCAGCTGGTAAATATAAAATCAGCAATCCAAACCTTTCCATCTAAATCACTCTTGCTAAAAGGCCTGCCATCCTGATTGGTAAAATGAAAATCACTCACTTTATCATTCAGCGGACTGGCAACACCTGCATTTTGACAGGAAGAAAGCACCCCTGATAAAAAAAGAATGAGTGAAGCTGATAGATAGAAAGAATATAGGGATTTTTTCATTTACATCACCTTTTTTCAGCTTTAACACCAAAATTTTAACATGTGCCTGATCAATTGAAAAGGCAAATAGCTTGTTTCACATAATATTTAACTCTAGGTTTTAAAGGATTTGCCATTCATTAACGTGTTCATAATACTTTCTGAAAACATCCCATAGTTAAATCCAACAGCTATCCGATGCATGGGGTATTTTTCCAATTTATAATAAGGTCTGAAGTCTCCGATACTGAGCCCTCTTGCTTCCCCTTCCTCTGCAACTACCTTAACCGGCCTTTCTATAAATGAGAAATACTCTTCATTAACTGTTGCCCATAGGGTGAGAACATCATGAAGAGGTCCTCCTTTTATATCCGGGATTATTTTCTTGTAGTACCCGTAATAATAATCGATAAGAGGTTTCAGAAGCTGTCCGACAGGGTCTCCCTTTTGCTTGTAATAGCGGTCCAGATAATCAATTTGCTCTTGAAGCAAAATAGCTTGATTTGTTACGTTTAAGGGAAGTATTCTGATGTGCTCTGCACATGTCAGAACGAGATTTGCAGCATAAGGATCACTGTAGAAATTTGCTTCTGCAGATGGGGTAATATTTCCTGGATAAAGAAATGCCCCTCCCATGATAAAAATATCTTTCACACGAGCAAGAATGGAAGGATATAAAATGTAGGCTGTTGCTAAGGAGGAGAGTCTTCCTATATTGACAATTGTTAAATTGTTTTCGTATTTTTTTATCAAGTTCGTAATTTCATAAAAGTTTTCAAAAAACTGTGCTCCGTTCTTTACTTGAGGGGTGATTGGCCCAAACCCTGCTTTACCATGTATGTCAGGATAATAAACTGGTTTTTCTCCTGTTAAAGATCTCTCCGCTCCCCCGATTACAGGAATATCAAACCTTCCTGAAACCTCTTTAAGATACTCAGCATTTTTCCCCGCATTTTCCCTTGAAACATTCCCATAATCAGCTACGATCCCAATAATGTTAATTTCTGATGCATAAAGAGCATAGATCACTGCAGCGATGTCATCAATTCCAAAATCAGCAAAGATGAGAATATTTTTTATGATTCTCCCACCCTTCTAACAAATCCACTTACTCACTATATGTATTCTGCTGCCCTCTTTTCTAGCCTTACAGAAAAAAAGAGTCTTAAGATAAAGAGAATAATATAGGCAGCGACCTTTAATGGTAAGTTATGCTATTCAACTTTTCTTGAGGCTGTTTTCGCATAGATTGTTGCTATTCGTCATTTCTTAGAACACGCAAAGAGACTTACTCCGTGGCATCTTTTCTTAAAATTCGCAGCTGTATATTGGTCAGTGATCATCTAATATAGATGAGAAAGCAACAATGTTTAAGAAAAGAGCTTTCTTAAAGATAATCGGAAATAAAAAAAGAGTATGGCCTGAAGATTTCTCTTTCAGTCCATACCCTTTATGGAGTTATTCGGCGTAAAACATAAAACCGATGGCTCCCCTCCCTGTATGAGTTGAAATAACCGGGGTTGTGTAGGAAATATCGATATTTACACCAGGACATACTTGCAAAATGGAGTTTTTTAGAGTTGTTGCCAATTCGATAGCGTCAGCATGAGCAATGCCAATCGCTTTGGCAGTCTTCCCTTTTATATCTTCAGCAAATTGCTTTGTCAGGAATTTAACAATTTGAGCTTGGCTTCGAACTTTCGTGATAGGTGTGTAAACCCCATCTTCCAGGCTTGCTATTGGCTTGATATTCAAAAGCGAGCCAATCATCGCTTTTCCTTTGCCGATTCGGCCGCCTTTAAGAAGATTGTCCAGTGTATCTACCGTTACATAGAGGGTGCTCGCTTTTCGAATTTCATCAATTCTTGCAAGAATTTCTTCCTTTGCAGCCCCTTCTTCCGCCATTTTGGCTGCTTCCAGTACCTGAAAGCCAAGAGCTTTAGAAATAAATCTTGAATCCACAACTGTGACATCTCCATCTGTCATCCCTGCTGCCGTTTGAGCGGAGTTTACAGTTCCGCTCATTCCGCCTGTCATATGAATAGAAATAACCTGAAAGCCTTCCTCTAGCAGTCTATTATAAAGCTCTGCAAATTCGCCAGCAGGAGGCTGCGAGCTTTTCGGCAGCTCGCTTGCCTTCTCCATCCGTTCAATAAATTCTGAAGGGCTTATATCAATCCTGTCTGCATATAGATTTCCATCTATACAAAGAGTCAGAGGAACAACTTCAATCTTATATTTCTCAATATCATCTTCGTTTAAATCCATAGTTGAGTCTGTCACAATTTTAACCTTCTGCAAATGCTTCACATCCTATTTTATCAAGCTAACAAGTATTATACCGATTGTTCAGACAGTTTCAATCTTTATTACAGTCTTTTCTGCAAAATAAAGGATAGCGGTTTTGAGATTTCATCATCATATGACATTCATCCCTTGCCCGCAATGGACAAACTTTCTTGCAGACTTTAAAAAAACGGCAAAAAATACCATCATAAACTCTATTGCAGCTTAAAACGGCAAAAAAAAGAGACCTTTTAAGGTCTCCCCCATCAAGCGTTATGTTTTAAAATATCAGATTGAAAAATCGCTTCATAATCACGCCATTTAATGGCTTTTTTCAGGTGCTCCCTAAATGAATGAACACACTTTGCACTAGATTCATTGTACAAAGCTGTCAGATAGGTTTGCAGCCTGACATTCACAATAAAGCGATAATTGTTATCTTCCTCCAGTACAGGAATTTCCATGACTTTTACCTTCTGTCCATCCTTGCGTTTGAACTCCAGGCTTTTGAATAACAAGATATCAATCCTCTTTTTCCACCGTTTTCTTTATTATAACTCAAGCTTATGACGAAGTCTGTCTATTTATACCGTTCTATATAAATTTTTTTAATAAGGTTGTTCTAGACGGCGATCATGGTTATTCGCAGGTGCCAAGAACATGCATCAAGATAAAGATTGAAGCGATAGAGCCGTTTTAACGGAAACTAAATCAGCAAATGAAACAGATCCTTGTCTTTATTGACTTCAATATAATGAAAACCTTTATTTTCAAGCCTTAATATGAGCGGCTCGTAATCACTTTTATTCTTCAGTTCAATTCCAACAAGAGCTGGTCCATTTTCTTTATTATTTTTCTTTGTATATTCAAAACGGGTAATATCATCATCAGGTCCAAGAACCTCATCCAAGAACTCCCTAAGTGCTCCTGCTCTTTGAGGGAAGTTTACTATGAAATAATGCTGCAGCCCTTCATAAATCATTGAGCGTTCTTTAATTTCCTGCATTCTGCCTATGTCATTATTGCCGCCGCTAATGATACAAACAACGTTTTTTCCTTTGATTTCTTCTTTGTAAAAATCAAGGGCGGCTATCGGGAGTGCCCCGGCAGGCTCAGCTACAATGGCATTTTCATTGTATAAATTTATAATTGCGGAACAAACCTTTCCTTCTGGTACAAGCACTACTTCATCCAAAACTTCTTTCCCTATTTCGAAAGGAAGCTCGCCGACTTTTTGCACAGCCGCTCCATCAACAAACTTATCAATATCTGAAAGAGTGACAATTTCTCCTGCTTTCCTTGCTTCAGCGAATGAAGCTGCACCTTCCGGCTCTGCACCAATCAGTTTCGTTTCTGGAGAAACGGCTTTTACATAAGTTCCAAGCCCTGAAATCAGTCCCCCTCCTCCCACAGCAGCAAACATGAGATCCACAGGAACGTCCATATCATTCATCACTTCAACTGCAACTGTTCCTTGCCCTGAGATGACTAACGGGTCATCAAATGGATGAATAAACGTTCTTCCTTCTGCTTCCTGACATTTAACCGCCTCATTATATGCATCATCAAACGTATCACCATACAAGATGATTTCTGCGTATTCTTCCCCGAAAAGCTCTACTTGAGAAACTTTTTGGCGAGGTGTTGTAGTAGGCATAAAAATTTTACCGTGAATTTTTAAATTTTTACAGGAGTATGCAACACCTTGTGCATGATTGCCTGCACTGGCACAGACAATTCCGTTCTCGGTCTTTTCTTTCTCAAGAGACTTCATTTTGTAATAAGCCCCTCTTATTTTAAAGGAACGGACAATTTGCAGGTCCTCCCTTTTCAAATAAATATTGCATTCATACTTGTCAGATAAACGCTTGTTTTTCTGCAAGGGGGTATGCAATGCTACTTCTTTCAAAATGTGATGCGCTCGAATGATCTCTTCTACTTCTATGTAGGTTTTTGCTGTTGTCAGAGGTTTCATGGCCATACCCTTCCTTCATCAGTGTTTATGATTTGCCATTATATCATGAATATTTTAAATTAACAGTTATTTATTGATAATTTATCATAAAATCTCCTTATCCAGCCGGGTAATAATACCATTCATTCACAAAAAGCCAAGAAAGCGATCATTATGGAATTTATTTTATAAAGTAATCAAGGTGCCTATCCATGCATCGTAAGCTGACAAGATAATGGCATTTTTACGATTCGAAAAGCAAATATAAGCGGTCAAGTATTTAACAGCAAGGAAGAATGATTATCTTGGATTTGTATCCTTGCTTTATAATCACTAAAATAGATGAAAAAACTACAAAGTTTAAGAAAAGAGCCTAATAAAAAAACTGAATCAGGAAATGTAAATTTTCAAATAATTTATTTAAATTGGTTTCAATAAGTTGCAATTGGGTGTTATGATTAACTTAATGAAAAGAGGAGCTCATATATGCCCAATAAATCAATAACTCTCATAACCGGAAACAATAAGACGAGACAGGCATTGCACGCACAGCTGGATTCCCTTTTTCAGGGTCTTGTCCATATTACCAGCATTGCGGCAGATGAAATTGACTTTCCAATGATTCAAACAGATTTGGCTGTTTATTCTTCCGATAGATTAAAACAGGATTACGGCTCTAAATCAGCCAATTGTTCGCATGTTTTAACAGCCAGCAGAACCCTGCATCATGACTATATTGAAAAACTGCTGCAGCTGAGAGCCCGTGAAAAAGTTCTGGTTGTAAACGATCATAATGAATCTGCTGCTGAACTTATCGAACTATTAAAGGAGCTTGGCCTAAATCAGCTCACGTACGTTCCCTTCGACTTTGGGGATCACCATCATGATGACATTGAGACAGCCATAACTCCAGGCGAAGAATCCTGCGTACCGTCCTATATTCACAAAATTGTTGACATAGGCGTTCGTCTGATTGACATTACGACCATTCTTAAACTCTCTGAAATTTTGGGGTTACATGAACAATTAAGTATAATATCCTCCCGTTATGCCAAAAACCTAATTAAAGTATTTCAAAAACTGCACAAAGCCGAAATCCAAGGAGAAAAAATCGGCAGCCAATTAGCCAAAATTGTGAACAATCTTGATGATGGGATATTGGCGCTGAACGATGAAAGTGAAATCATTCTAATAAATAAACAGCTTTCTGATTTCTTTCAATTAGAACAGTATGCAAAGAAAAACCTGACTGCAAAACATTTTTTGCCGAAACATGTGCTTCAATTTATTCAAGAAGGTCCTGAGGAAAAAAAGTATTTTTCAATCAACGATGCTGAATTTGTCCTTCACAGATCCTTTTTCCCTGACGGCGAAGGTATTATCGCCACTTTTAAGAGGGGCCATCCGGCTATGGAAGTGGAACAAGCGGCAAGAAAGGAAAGTGCTAACAGCGGATATGCTGCCAACTATACATTTGATATGATTATAGGGAAACACCCTAAGCTTCTTGATGCAAAACACATTGCAAAAAAACTGGCATTATCCTCCCATCCAATCTTAATACAGGGAGCTACCGGGACTGGAAAAGAATTGTTTGCTCAGGCCATACATAATGAGTCCCTGCAGCGTCAAGGGCCGTTTGTTGCAGTAAACTGCTCTGCTTTTAGCGCCTCCCTTCTTGAAAGCGAGCTTTTTGGATATGATGAAGGTTCGTTTACCGGCGCCAAAAGGGGCGGAAAAAAAGGAATTTTTGAACAGGCTGAGGGAGGCACCATTTTTTTGGATGAGATTGGCGATATTCCATTAGAGCTTCAAACATCTTTGCTCAGGGTTCTGCAAGAAAAAGAGATCAGAAGGATCGGAGCCCAAAAAGTCATTTCCGCAAATGCAAGAGTGATTGCTGCGACAAATTGTCAGTTAGCACAAAAGGTTGCAGAAGGTGCTTTTCGAGCAGATCTGTTTTATCGAATGAATGTTTTGACTCTAGATCTGCCCGATTTAAAAGAACGCAAGAGCGATATCCCTCTTTTAGTCAATCATTTTATCGGGCAAAGCGGAAAAATTGCCCGAATAGATGAAGCGGTCATGGACGCTTTAATGAATATGGAATGGAACGGCAACATTAGGGAGTTAAAGAATACGATTAAATATATGCTCACTGTTTTTGACGGAAAAAGCATGCAGCTTCATGATTTGCCGTCATCCAAAATTTCATCTATCCCCCGCAAAGATAAAAAAATGAAAGAGCCAGCCGGTTACAAGCTTACTGTAATGGACAAACGGGACTTTTTATTTATTTTAGAAACCATTAAAAACTGCAATGAAGAAGGAGAACCTGCAAGCCGCAGAATTATTGCGGAAAAAAGCAAAGAATCCAAAAACAATTTAACGAATCAGCAGGTGAGACACAGGCTCGATTTTTTGGAAAAACACCAATATGTCACTAAAGGCAGAGGCCGTGCAGGAACAAAAATAACCTCTGAAGGAATAGATTTTCTATATTCTTTAAAAACTAATTTAGATATTCTCTAAAGGAGTGATCAAGATGCAGTATTCCCTAAAAGAAGAAATTGTCAACGCCATTACGCATGGTCTGGGAGTCATTCTCAGCATTCCCGCTCTCGTGTTTCTTATCATTTATGCAGTGAAATATGGCGATACCCTGGATATTGTAAGCTTTTCTATTTTTGGGGCTTCCATGCTTTTGCTGTATTTATTTTCAACATTGCTTCATAGCATCCAGCATCAAAAAGCGAAAAATATCTTTGAAATTCTTGATCATTCAGCCATTTATCTTTTGATTGCCGGAACCTATACCCCATTTTTGCTTGGTCCTTTAAGAGGTTCTCTCGGCTGGACCCTTTTCGGTATCATTTGGGGCCTTACGATTGCCGGAATTATTTTCAAAGTCTACTTTGTAAAAAAATTCATTATAATTTCAACCCTGATCTATTTATTTATGGGGTGGTTAATTTTAGTAGCAATCAAACCTTTATATGACGGACTTTCCATGAATGGATTTCTTTTGCTTTTATTAGGCGGCATTCTTTATTCTGTCGGTTCTATCTTTTATGTATGGAGAAAAATACCGTTTCATCATGCAATTTGGCATGGCTTTGTATTGGCAGGCAGCGCGTCCATGTTCTTTTGCATTTTATATTTTGTACTGGATATTCCTCCTGCAGCTTAAATTGAAAAATCAAAAAACAGGCTTAACGCCTGTTTTTTTAATTGGTTTGTTTTCGATTGTAAATCAGAAACTCATAATCATAAGGATTTTTTTCATCCTTAATTCCTTTAATCCTGGAATTCACTTCCCATTCTCCCTCGTCAACCTCCGGAAAATAGCGATCTCCTTCAAACTCTTCGCCGATCTCTGTTATGTACATTCTTTCACAGTAAGGAAGAAACCATTTAAAAATTTCAGCCCCGCCGATCACAAAAATTTCTTCTTCTGATTCTTGGACTTGTTTTAGAAACGCCTCTGCGGAGTGAATCACTTCCGCACCCTCCTGTTCAAATGAGGGATCTCTCGTAAGAATGATATTATCTCTTCCAGGAAGCGGCCTTCCCATTGATTCAAACGTTTTTCTTCCCATAACAATTTTATGCCCCATCGTGACTTTTTTAAAATAAGCAAGATCTGCAGGCAGCCGCCATGGCAAATCGTTGTCTTTTCCGATCAGCCTGTTTTTGTCCATGGCAAGCAAAAATGAAATCATACACTCACCTTCCCTTTGATATGGGGATGAGCTTCATATCCTTCAAGAGTAAAATCTTCGTATTTAAAATCGAAAATTGATTTTACATCTGGGTTAAAATGCATCACAGGCAATGGATTTGGCTTCCTCAAGAGCTGCAATGAGACTTGTTCCAAATGATTGCTGTAAATATGAACATCTCCAAAGGAATGAACAAACTCACCAGGTTTGAGCCCTGTTGCCTGTGCCATCATAAGGGTCAGAAGCGCATAGGACGCAATATTGAATGGAACACCAAGGAATACGTCAGCAGATCTCTGGTAAAGCTGGCAGGAAAGCTTTCCGTCAGCTACATAAAATTGAAACAGGCAGTGGCAAGGCGGCAATGCCATATCCTCAACATCAGCAGGATTCCATGCACTGACAATCAAGCGGCGTGAATCAGGATTCTTTTTGATTTGCTCAACAACATCTGAAATTTGATCAATCGTCTTTCCGTTTGCCCCCTGCCAAGATCTCCATTGATAGCCGTATACGGGACCCAGTTCTCCATTTTCATCAGCCCATTCATTCCAGATTCTTACTCCGTTGTCCTGAAGATATTTTACATTTGTATCCCCTGCCAGAAACCACAATAATTCATGAATGATTGACTTTAAATGAAGCTTTTTCGTTGTAATTAATGGAAAGCCCTCTTCCAAATTGAACCTCATCTGATAACCGAACGTACTGATCGTCCCTGTGCCTGTCCGGTCTTCTTTTTTATTGCCTGTTTCTAAAATATGTCTGCATAGTTCTAAGTATTGCTTCATAGTCTTCACTGCCTTTCCGTTCTTGACATCTTTTTATTGTACACGATTATTAAAATCGGAAAAAGTGTTAATACTGAGAAGAAAAGACACGTTTTATTTCAAAGTCCTATCTGCGAATGGGAAAATTGGATTCCTCCGTACATCAAAATTATTCTTCACAATATTTAACCTTTCTTGAATAGAATAATAAAAGTAGTTTCTGCTCAAATAAAATGAATTCCCTGCACCAAAAGCAGGAAATGTACTGCCATAGCAGGATAAATTCACACAGCGAAAGAGGATGACTATGAGAGAGAAGTATAAACAGCTTAGCAGCGAGGAATGGGAAGAATTTTTCTCAAATACAAGCAGAGTAGAATTTCTGTTTATTGACGGTCTCATTACTACAGGCATCATCTGCGCTTTCTTATTTTTAGGACATTGATCATTAAATAATTGCATAGAAAAAAAGCCTGCTCTGCAGGCTTTCAGTTTGTAGACAAAAGGCATTCGGATGTCTCTATCCGTATGCCTTTTTGTTCATTTTTAAGTAATTTAATGCTTTACAGACCTCTTCCTTGGATACTTTTATGCCATTTTTCCAGATTCCCA
>NZ_JBMKNV010000013.1:0-91823 GCF_049220665.1 Chryseobacillus diguaensis | reverse complement strand
CCATTTGATCACGATTCATTTGATTATTTTTAGACAGCATTTCAATCACCTCACTAGTTACTTCTTTCATTATACAAAAAAAACTGCCAACATCCTCCTCAAAATCGAGGAGTTTGTCGACAGTCTGGATCTGTCTGTAAAACAGACAGATTTTTTTTCCTTTTCCAAAAATGCTGTTTTCGCCAAGACTATTCGTATGGGTTCAGAGCTGGCATGAAGATTGGCTTCATAGCAACTTTTTAAAAGGTTTTTGCCATACCAACGATTTCGAATATTAAATATGGAGTCATGAGCAACAAAGTTTAAGAGAAGAGCCTTCTAAAAAGAAGAATCTTGTGCAAAAGAAATACACTATTGGAATATATCCATAAAAAGTATCATTTTAAAACTCATGCTTTAAAACTTGCCATGAAGGTAGTAGAATGAGTATATTAAATATTAGAATTTTAAGAAAGTTCTAAGAGGGCGATGATCATGAGGTTTACTTATACAGAGGAAGAAATGGAACGTGCAATGACACTTTTTAAAGTATTTGCGAAAGCGTTTAAAAGCATCTCTGAACATTCTATTCGTGATAGTAAAGAGCATGGTTTTAATCCTACAGAATTTGCTGTTCTTGAATTACTTTTTACAAAGGGAGCCCAAAAACTTCAGCAAATTGGTTCAAGACTGCTGCTTGTTAGCGGAAATGTGACATACGTTATTGATAAACTCGAAAAAAACAATTATATACAGCGGCAGCAGGATCCAAAAGACAAGCGTTCAATATATGCTCATTTAACAAATAAAGGGCATTCATACATGGAAGAAATTTATCCCATTCATGCAATTCGCATGACAAGGGCATTTTCAGGGCTTTCGAACGAAGAGCAGGAACAGCTCCTGCTGCTTTTAAAAAAAGCGGGTCTGCACAGCCAGCATTTGTTGTTTAGATAGCAGGTACTATTATAGGATTTTTTTTTGACAGCAAGTGTCAGTTATTTTCGCTTTGAAGTGCAAGCAAAGGCAGGATCTTGTCTTTAGGCGTTTGCGCTTTTTTTATTTCAGCAGCATTTTCAAAGGCATTTGCCTTGTGAAATTTTTTATAATGGCTCTTTTCTTAAACTTTGTTGCTCATGACCCTTTATTTAGTCCTCGAAACCATTGGGATGGCAAAAACTTTAAGAAAAGATGCCCCAATGCTAGTCTAAATGCGTGAAAAAGCATGTACGGAAAACAACTATCTCTGCGAAAACAGCCTTTTTGAAACTTTGTTGCTTTTTCATCTAGATAAATGATTTCTAAACACGTATACATCTGCAATTTTTACGAAAACAGACTTAATAATAAAAGCCATTGTCAGCATTATGAAGTGAATAACAAATAATGATAGGTAATCTATTAGGGTATTCAATAGAATAATTCCATTAAGGATCAGGAGAACATCTGCCAAGATAAGAAATCCAAATGCCAGCAGCCTTTTTTGGATGCTTTCCGAAAAAGGGATCATCGTATAAATAACCCCTGATAAAATACAATAAAGGGCGTTTCCCAGCGTATGATCTCTGTTTTGTTCCTGAAAAATGCCTAAATGGAATTGAAAAAACGGGTGAATGGCTGTAGCAAGCCACGTAGCTGAGATCGAGAGAGTCGATATACCAAAATAAAGAGTAATAGCAAAAGTCAGCCTGCTATTTCTTTGCAGCAAAAGATGCCAGCATTTTGACAAATAAAACAGCATAGGCAAAAGGATCATCGTATAAAATGATTTCCACCAGTAATGTTCATATATTCCAATAGAAAGAAAAAGTTCTTCTACACTTGCAAGCATAAATGAAATAAACAATATGCCAGGCAATTTTACTTTATATATAGCTGCAATAGCTGCGGCTAAAGGAACTGAAATCCCTTGGCTGAAAATAGAGCCAAATATGCTGTCCTCAAAAGGATCCTGAAAGAAACCAGGTTTGTATTGATAGCCTTTAAATATCACTAAAACAACTAATTCAAACATATAAGACAGTCCTGAATTAAAAAGCCATAGACATAAAAGGATATAAGGTTCTTTTTTTATTGCTGCAGCAAAAACAGGCATGATGATGATCACAAGCATTAAGTACCAGAAAATATTTGGCATAAAACTACTCCTGCCTAAGGGAAAGATAATTTTAGTTTGTGCAGAGAAGAGATGTTTTATAAGGGAATTCTATAAGTTGCAGAATAACGGTTCATGTACCAAAATAAAGAAAAGACAACAGATCATCAGGCAGCTTATACGGAGGTAAAAAATATGAATGAAATAGGGATTGTGATAGCAGACGATAATCAGGATTCTATTGAAATACTGCAGTATTTTATCAGCCAGCTTCCGGACTTTAAAATATTGGCCGTTTGCAGTAATGGAGAAGAACTTATTGAAACTGTAATGAAGGAAAAACCTCAGCTGATTTTAGATATTTTATACGAAAAATAGGTGAATTATGCTCATGGACCGGAATGAACATATTCCTCTCAAGCAAAGGGAGTGGATTGATAAAATTCATAAGGCTGGTCAGCTTTGCTTTTTTAGAAGAAGGATGTATTCATATTGATGTAATGGATACTGGCATTGGTATTCGAGAGGAAAATTTGGATACCATTTTTGAACCTTTTGTCCGTCTCGATACTTCTTTTCAGGAAGGATCCGGAATAGGGCTGCCCTTGTGAAACAATATACGGAGCTTATGGGCGGCAAATGCAATGTTTGCAGTAAAGTGGGAGAGGGACGACTTTTCAGGTATCCTTTCCGCTATTGAATAAAGGTTTTAAGCAGCAGGATATTTCCTGCTGTTTTTTATTTTCACTTTGATGTTAAAAACTTTCTGATTGTTGACGATAACTATTATAGGAAAATAACCGCACTGAGCAGATGCAAGGTTGCAAGGAGGTGTAAATGTTGGCGGAAATTTGCGATTCAGACAAAATAAAGAAAAAAGACATCGAATGGGAGAAATCGTTCCATTATTTATATAGCCATCATCCAGACGCCATCCTTTTGCTTAACAATAAAGGAATGATCGAACATGCAAATGAAGCTGCTCTAAACCTCTTTCAAATGAGCCTTGCCGGGCTGCACAGCCTGCCATTTTATGAGCTATTTCATCCTGCTGATCAAAAAGCTTTATCTCTTTATTTAGTCCATTCTCTTGCAAATAAAATGCCTTATGTTTCTGAAATAAAAACATCCGGAATAAACAGCCAAATGAGGGAGTGCAGGGCTGTCTTTATGCCTGTTGAAAAAGAAAATTTGCCGGATGAGGTTTTTCTTATCTTGCAGGATGTAACTGATTTTAAAAGAGTTCAAGATCAAATTAAGCATATTGCTTATTTTGATGAATTGACAAGCCTTCCAAACTATAGAGCTGTTTCAAGACAGCTGAATGAATTGGTAGAAAGACCAGAACAGGACAAAAAGTCTGCAGCTGTCATAAAGGTAAATATTGACCGTTTTAAATATTTTAATGAGGTCTATGGAAAACACATCAGCGACTGTTTATTAAGAGAGATTGCTGAAGAATTGAAAAATACCGTCCCTGAGCAATATTTCATCGGACGTTTTCATAATGATGAATTTGTGGTCATCGTCCATCAATTAGATGACAGAGGCTGTTTTTACAATATAGCGAATGAACTGGCGAAGCAATTTAAGCGGAAATATGAAATTAAGGAACAAACTTACCAAGTGGAAATAAGCATTGGTGCTGCTTTCTTCCCGGAACATGGGAGAGATGCAGAAAGCTTGCTGAAAAACAGCGAAATTGCATTGAAAATTGGTAAGGAAGATAACGGACTGAAGGAATATAACGTAGAAAAAAGCCATGCATTTCAAAGAAGATATCTTCTTCAAAAGGAGTTATACCAGGCCATGCATCGGGGTCAGCTTATGCTGTATTATCAGCCTCAAATCGATACAGCCAAAAATAACATATTCGGAATGGAAGTGCTTCTAAGATGGCAGCACCCAGAGCTTGGATTTGTTTCTCCAGCTGAATTTATCCCGATTGCTGAAGAGACCGGGCTTATTATTGAGATTGGCAGATGGAGTATGGAGCAGGCCTGCAGCCAGCTGAAGAAGTGGCATGAATCTGGGAACATCGAACTGAGAATGAGCATTAACCTGTCTGTTAAACAGTTTTTCCAGCCAGATCTCGTCAGCATGGTATCCAACATTCTGAAAAAATATAATATTTCTCCTTATTGCTTTGAAATTGAATTCACAGAGAGCCTTTCCATGCATTATAGTGAAAATTTTATCAAAACAGTTGAAAATTTAAAAAAAATCAATATCCATCTCAGTGTAGATGATTTTGGGACAGGATATAGCTCGTTAAGTTATTTAACACAGCTTCCATTGGATAAAATAAAAATTGACCGGAGTTTTGTTAAAAAAATGCTTAGCTCAAAACAGGATGAAATTGTTATTAAAACAATTATCGGACTTGCCAAAAATCTGGGGATGCAAATTATTGCAGAAGGTGTAGAGGAAGAATGCCAGGCCAGTTTTCTTGAAGAACATGGCTGTCACCAAATGCAGGGATATTTCTTCAGTAAACCTGTACCGGCAGAAAAAATGGATATTCTTATAAAGGGGTTTTCTGAAAAGAAGTAATGCAAAGATGCTCCTGACTTTTCTCCTGATGTCTATGTAAGGCATCAGGAGATTTTTTATATCGCTTTATTTTATCTAACAGAAAGCATAAACAGTCTATCTTAATAAGGATTCTGCACCATCTACATATATTTCGGTTCCAGTAATGTGGCTTGATTCATCAGAAGCCAAAAAATAAACGAGATTAGCGACTTGTTCGGATGAGCCTGGTCCACCTTCCAGCGGCATGTCTCCGCCATTAGGAAACTCAATTGGAATCTCAACTTCCTCAAGGCTTTCATCCCGATTTGTATTTTGCTCAATATTTGTTTCGATATAGCCGGGACATACTGCATTAACCCTTATTTTGAATTTCGCCAGCTCCAGTGCCGCCATTTTCATGAAAGCAACTTGACCTGCCTTGGAGGTGGCATAGGCAGACATCCCGATATTGGAAAATGTTCTGTTGCCATTAATAGAGCTTGTAATAATGATGCTTCCGCCCTTTGTTTTTAAGTAAGGGATTGTGTGTTTCACAATCAGAAAAGTTCCTTTTAGATTGGTTGTAATGGTTTTATCCCAATCGTTAGGATCTAATTCTTCTATAGCTGAAAAGACGCCATTGATGCCAGCATTGCTGAAAACGACATCGATTTTTCCCCATTTGTCATTCACATCTTTAATACCTTGAAGAATTCTGCTCTCATCTGCCATATCAACATCTGACACCATTGCATCTCCGCCCGCATGATTGATTTCATCTGCTGTTTTTTTAGCCCTCTTTTCATCAAGGTCAAATATTCCTACCTTCATTCCTTCTTTTGCAAATCGCAAAGCTGCCGCTTTCCCGATTCCTGATCCACCGCCTGTAACGATAGCAACCTTTCCATTACTGCTTGCTGACATGGCATTAACCTCCTGCATTGTTATTTACATGTATTTGTTACCCTAATCAGGCGGATTACTATCCTGAATTTTCTATATTTAAAATTTCTTCGGCTATTTGGCTGCTTCGTTTATTCTTTTCTATTCTCTTTGACGATCATATTAAGAATTTTTGAGAAAATGTCATCCTGATTCGTGTGAAAGTATTCGGCCCAGGGACAATTTCCAGATAGCAATCTATTTTGCATGTCCAACATAGAAAATTGAGCGGGATAGGATTCAGACTCAATTTCCTCCCAATAAAGCGGAGCTGCAGCAGGAGCATTTTCCTTTCCTCTCAAAGAATAAGGACAAATAATGGTTTTGCCTTCTGCATGCTGGATGTAATCTACATATAACTTGCTTCCCCTATTTTTCTTAAGCCTTTCAATTGTAAAAAGATCAGGGAAGCTTGCTGTAAGATAATCAGCAATGAATGAAGTAAAGATGCGGGTGTCATTGTAGGTAAAGGCACCCTCCGATAATGGAAGATGAATCTGGATTCCTTTCCCGCCTGACAGCTTTGGAAAAGCAGTTAAACCAAAACTGTCAAACACTTTCTTAATTTCTCTTGCAGCTTTTACCGCAAGATGAAAATAGTCCTTAGAGGGAGGATCCAGATCAAATACGACCTCAGATGGCCCATTGGAATCGGCTGTTCCAAAAGGAATATGGAACTCGATTGCGAGCTGGTTTCCAAGCCAAATTAACGTTGACAGATCATTGCATAAGATATATTCGATATTATCTGAAGAGGCAGTAGCGACAAAGTCAGGCGCGTAATCAGGAACATTCTTTTGGTAGAATAACTCCCCTGAAATGCCATGCGGAAAACGAATAACAGTTAGCGCCCGATCCTTCAAAAAGGGAAGCATGAAGGGGGCAGCCTCAAGTAAATATAGAATGTACTGTAATTTGTGAATCGATGGTGAAGTCCAAATGGGCTTTAACGGGTGAGTGATTCGTGCTTCCTGTTCAAGAGGGGCAAGTGATAACTGAAAAGCTTCCCATGTTCCAGCTCCCTCGTTTTCATGAAAATGAAATTGAAGAAAAGAGGGCTCGCGCAGCTGCCCTCCTAGAAAGGAAAGAAATTGCAGTTCTGCACAAATGCCTTCTTTTGCTTTATAAAATGAGCCGATCTTTTCTTCACTGTTTTCTTTAATGATTCTAACCAGGGCATTTTTTTCTTCTGCACTCATGCCATGAGAAAACGAGCCTACAGGGATAAGTATTCCATTCTTTTTTACGCCTGCATGAAAGTAGCTGTTTTTTTCGTCATAACCGATAATGTAAAAATAAGCCCGCTTATAGTTTTTTATTTTCAGCCAGTTTTTAGTTCGGGTGCCACTTTGCCATTTACTGTCCAATCGTTTGGCCACCATGCCCTCTCCATCTGAAAGTCGGATCTTTTTCATCAGTTCGCTGGGATTTTTTGAAGCAGGAACGTATTGAATCAAAGAGGGAGATTTCGGATGAATAGAAAGCGGCCAATTCCATTCTGCAAAAAGGTTCATAAGATATTTTTTTCTCTCGTGATAGGGGGAGTTCACCAATGAGTCCCCTTTTATTTCTAAAAGGTCAAATACACACAAGTGGCACGGGCTTTTGTTTGCTAGTACTTCAATTTTTTCTTTTGTTTTTAGTCTGCCGCGCATCTGTATCTGTTCAAAATCGCATTGGTAGGGGGATAATAAAAAGGAAAGCTCCCCATCCATTGTTAAAGGGAGGTAAGGATCCAATTTTTTTCTTTGCTGATTGACCCATTGTTCGATTTCAGGAAAGGAAGGAGATAGATCTTTCCCGTTTCGGCTTATTAGCTCCATTCTGTCTTTAAAAACAGATAGGATTGCCCGAAAGCCGTCATATTTTACTTCAAAAAGCCATTGACCTTCTGAAGGAACAGAATGTGTCAGGGTAGGGAGCATTGGTTTCATTTATATCACCTTTTTTAGTAACGGTTTTTTGTTAAGAAGCGATGATCAGCTATAGAAGGAGGCGGAGAAATTGAAGAAAGGTGTTTTTCTCGATCGGGATGGGGTCATCAATGAGGTTATGACAGAACGGGTTAAATACGTCAATAAACCTCAAGATTTATTTTTTCTGGATGGAGCTTTAGATGCTATAAGACTTTTAACGGAAAGCGGATATGACATTTTTATTATAACCAACCAAGGCGGAGTAGGCCTGGGATACCTGAAGGAGAGTGTGCTTCAAGCTATTCACGCTAAGATGCTGAAAGAGATAGAGAACAGCGGAGGGCGGATTACAGAAGTGGTCTACTGTCCGCATGCTCCCTATTCTGGATGTTCCTGCAGAAAGCCTGAACCCCTCTTGCTATTAAATTTGATCGAAAAATATAAACTTACGGCAAATGATACATTTATGATTGGTGACAGGGAGACAGACATTGAAGCCGGGAAAAGGGCAGGAACAAGGACGATCTTAATTGGAGATAATCCTGGAATTGGCGATTTTCAATTCTCTTCATTGGTGCATGCTGCCAAATGGATAGTAAAAGAAGGTTAACAAGAGGTTAACCTTCAATATTTTATGCTTTTTTGCGTGATGTCTTTGTTTTTTTTGCCGAAGAGGATTTCTTTTCTTTCGGTTCTTCTTCTTTATTCTTGCTCTCTTTTGAGGCCGGTTCTTCTTTTTTTCCTCCTGAACGGTTAATGCTGGCCTGGAGAGCGCTCATAAGGTCAACGACATTTTCACGGGGAGCAGCTTCTTCAGGTGTTTTTCCTTCATTTTGATTAATTTTTTGCTGAATCAGCTCTTGTACTTCTTCGCGGTAGTCATCTTTATATTTAGAAGGATCAAATGTGGTTGTAAGCTGATCAATAAGCATAATGGCTGTATCCAGTTCCTTCTTTTGCACCACTGCTGTTTCTGGTACGCTCGGCACATCAGCAGCCCTCCTTACTTCATCCGGATAATGAATCGTTTCCATGATAATGCAATTTTCGTATACTCTTACGATGGCCATTTGCTGTTTGGAACGAATCGTGATTTCCGCTATTCCGATTTTCCCAGATTCCTTCAATGCTTCTCTAAGCAAGGAGTATGCTTTGGCCCCATTTTCACCGGGACCTATAAAATAAGCTCTGTTAAAGTAAATTGGATCGATTTCTTCCAAATTGACAAAGTCGACAATTTCGACCGCTTTGTCTTCATGCTCTTTTTTCAGTTCTTTCAGTTCTTCATCATTCAAAATGACAAATTTCCCTTTTACATATTCATATCCTTTTACAATATCCTCCATCTTCACTTCTTCATCGCAGTTTGGACAGGTTTTTTCATATTGAATGGGAGTATGGCATTTCTTATGAAGATTCCGCAGCTTTACATCTTTGTCTTCCGTTGCGGCATATAGCTTAATCGGAATGTTGACAAGTCCAAAACTAATAGAGCCCTTCCACATTGTATGCATGGTGCACCTGCTTTCTTTTAGTAGTAGGTTCAACTGATCTTCATCCATTTTGGCGAAAATGGCAGGAAATAGAGGAAGTTGAAAACTTTTCACGAACATTCATAAATAGTGATCCTGCAATTTTAAGTAAAGATTTTTGCTTTTCGTATGGGTATAGAACAAGAATATAGAGAATCTTCGTGGCATCTTTTCTTAATTCGCAGTTGTATTGTTGGCTGGAATTCATTTATTTCATTGAAAAAGCAACAAAGTTTAAGAAAAAAGCCTAAATGAATGTTTTTCTATAGTTTGCTGCTTATAAGGAAATTCATAATTAGAAAAAAATTCCGGGAGGACGAAGGAGCCTTGAAAAAGTTTTTTGTGACAGGTTTTCCAGGATTTATAGCGAGGGAATTAATAAGAGAAGCAAATAAGCAAGAATTGTTTAGCCATGTTTACGTTCTTTCTCTTCCTCATCTTGTACCGCAAGCAAGAGAATTGCTTTCAGAAATTGCTCCAGGAAAAGGGACCGTACTTGAAGGAGATATTACGAAAAGATAACCTTGGAATCGGTCAGGAAATGAGGGAAAGACTCCAAAATGAAGTAACACATGTATTTCACCTTGCGGCAATCAATGATTTAGGAGTCAAAAGAGAAGCTGCATATAAAGTGAACGTAATCGGCAGGAATATGACTGCAGCAATACCATGCAAGCATTAAAGAATTCTGATGTTTCCTGTCCTTCGTTTAATACGTACGCAGATGTTTTAGTAGCTTTTTTTAAAGAGAACAGAAAACCATTTTTAAAGGAAGGTGTGAAGTGTTATGCCGGAAGTCAAGAGTAAGCTTTCTGCTAAGGCTGCAAGTGCACAAAAGCTTCAAGCCGTTAACCCTGCAACAGGAAGGATCATTAAGGAAATTGATGAATTTCCGATTAAACAAGTTTCTGCAGCCTATCAAAATGCAAGAGCAGCAGAAAAAGAGTGGAGTTCATTAAGAATGAAAGAGAGGCTTGCATACTTCCGCGAGCTTCGCTATTTGATGAGCCGCAAACTGGAACAAATTGTTCAGATTATCAGCAGTGATACTGGTAAAACAAAAACAGAAGCCTTAACAGCCGATGTAATGCCTGTCCTTGATGCACTTGTTTATTTCGAGCAAAATGCTGAAAGAATATTGTCCCGGCAAAGTACATCAACACCACTTCTTTTTTTAGGGAAAAAAAGCTATATCGAATATATGTCAAGGGGGGCAGTGCTTGTCATCTCCCCATGGAATTTTCCACTTCAGCTTGCGATGATTCCGATGCTCAGCGCTCTTGCGGGCGGAAATGCTGTAATATTGAAGCCTTCTGAAGTGACACCGCTTGTAGGACTTCTTATTGAAGTGCTGTTTAAGGAAGCGGGTTTTCCGGAGCATACGGTTCAAGTAGCGCATGGCGGCAAAGAACTTGGGGCTGCATTAACGAAAGGGAAGCCGGATTTTATTTTCTTCACTGGTTCTGTTAAAACGGGGAAGATCATTCAGGCACAGGCAGCAAGAGATTTAATTCCGACTATACTTGAACTTGGCGGGAAAGATCCGATGATCGTTTTTAAAGATGCGAATATTGAACGGGCTGTAAATGGTGCCATATGGGGAGCATTTACAAACAGCGGACAAGTTTGCATGAGTACAGAACGACTTTATGTGGAAAGACCCATCTACAATGCATTTGTGGCAAAAATGCGGGAAAAGGTTATCCAATTAAAACAGGGATATGGAGATAATGATGATATTGGATCCATGACCTCGCCTCTACAGCTCGACATTGTCAAGGAACAGCTTGAAGATGCAGTGTGTAAAGGGGCTAAACTGATAACAGGCGAACTGCCTGATTATTGGGATTCTTCGAATGAGATGTTTATAAAGCCAATTATATTAGTTGACGTAAACGAAGACATGGATATTATCAAAGAAGAAACATTTGGACCTGTTATTCCGATCATTCCTTTCGATTCAGAAGAAGAAGCCATCAATATGGCCAACAATTCGCTTTACGGCCTAAATGCAAGTGTCTGGACAAACGATTTGGAAAAGGCTGAAAAAGTTGTTTCAAAACTTGTTACTGGTAATGCAGCGATAAATGATGTCATGGTGTCGGTTGTTAATCATGGTTTGCCATTTGGTGGAGTAAAACAGAGCGGTATAGGAAGGTATCATGGAGAAGGCGGGCTTCGGGCTTTCTGTCATGAAAAAGCAGTTATGGCCGATACTGGAAAGAAAAATTATGAAATTCAATGGTATCCTTATAAGGGGAAACATCAGCTGTTTTTAAAGCTCTTTCAAAATATTTTTGGACCGGACAAAAAATGGGGAGAATCTGCAAAGCTCTATTTAGATATTGTGAAGTATTCCAAGAAGTAAGGCTCTTTTATGTATAGAACAAACCCCCGGTATGCAGTTCTTAACGGGGGTTTTTCATCCATTAAAAGACTTTTAAGCCCTGCATAACTAGAATAAATATCCCAAGAATCCAGACATAGCCTGCAAACCATTTCAATGAGTGCTTTTTTACAAAATCAATCATCCACTTTACAGCTGCATAGCCGAAAAGGGCTGCTGATACAGTTGCAAGAAACATAGGAGTCAGTCCGAGACTTGCTCCGCTATCTGAAAGGTCTTTCATTTGAAAAAGAATAGCACCAAAAACAGCAGGAATAGAAAGCAGGAAAGAAAAATAGGCTGCTGTTTCTTTATCAATGTTTCTAAACAGAGCACCAGCAATGGTCAACCCAGACCTTGAAACGGCTGGAAAAATGGCGAATGCCTGAAACGTGCCGATCCAAATGCTATCAAAAAAAGAAAGATCCTCAAGTGTCTTACTGCCTCTTTTCATATTTCCTGCAAACCATAGAAAAGCTCCGGTTAATAGAAATTCCCATCCGATTGTACTTCCAGTCAAGGAAAGCCTGTCAAAAAAATCACTAAAAAAAACACCAGCACAAACAGCAGGCAGTGTTCCAGCTGCAAGAAGCCAGGTAAGACGTCCAAACGGGTTTTTTAATAGCCTGATCAGTATATCACGGTAAAAGACGATAAGTGCGATGAACGTTCCGATATGAAGCATTGTATCAAGAAACAATCCAGCATCCTGAAGTCCAAAAAGCTTTTTTCCAATATACAAATGGCCTGTACTGGAAATCGGCAGAAACTCCGTAAGCCCCTGGATCATGCCTAGTATTAGAGCAGCTATGGAATCCAATACAATGTCCTCCCCATTATTCATTGTTTTAGAACACACGATTTCTGCTTTGATTGAAAAAAAACATAGTTTAAGAATAGAGCCTGTATTAATTAAACATATGACTCTCTAAAGAAAAAATAGAACCTGAACAAGTTCAGATAAGAGGTTGACATGTTCGCAAGAAAATTATATAGTTACAGTAACAAAATATGATTCTCTTTTTCAAAGGGGAGTAGCGTTCAGGTAGTTACCTGAAAATAAAGTCGTCAATTCATGGATTTTTCCATCGGCTTTATTGACATGATGCACGTTAACATGTTCAGCAAGACCTTTGCCCGATAGCGGCGAAGGTCTTTTTATATTTTCTTCAGCCTAGTCGGGAGCAAGAGAACGATTAGGAGGAGAAAAATGGATTTATCGCTTTTTATGGAGTATGGATGGGTATTGCTTGTATTAATTGTTCTTGAGGGAATTTTGGCTGCTGACAATGCACTTGTAATGGCTGTAATGGTGAAGCATTTGCCAGATGATCAGCGAAAAAAAGCCTTATTCTACGGATTAGCAGGAGCATTTGTAATGAGATTCGGAGCGCTGTTTGCTATATCATTTCTTGTGAATGTCTGGCAGGTTCAAGCCATCGGCGCACTTTATCTTCTTTTCATTGCTGTGAATCATCTGCTGAAAAAGTTTGTCTTTAAGAAAAAAGAAGAAGATGAAAGCAGCCCTAAGAAAAAATCTGGATTCTGGATGACCGTTTTAAAAGTGGAAATTGCGGATATGGCATTTGCTGTAGATTCTATTTTAGCTGCTGTTGCCCTTGCGGTTACTCTCCCTGCAACGCTTCTTCCTAAAATCGGAGGTTTAGATGGCGGACAATTCCTTGTCATCTTTGCCGGAGGATTAATTGGAATTGTTATCATGCGTTTTGCTGCCAGTATGTTTGTCTCGTTGCTTAAAAGGAAGCCAAACCTTGAAACAGCTGCATTTATGATTGTTGGATGGGTGGGAGTAAAGCTTGGTTTATATACGCTGGCTCATCCTCAAATTAGTATGGTTTCTAAACATTTTATCGAATCCGGTGCATGGAAGATATCCTTCTGGATTGTACTTGCAGCAATTGCAGCAGGTGGGTGGATTTTCTCAAAAGATGTGGAAGCGGAACAATTCGGAAAGCAAATTCAAAAATAAAAAAGGCTCTTTTTTAAAATTTGTTGTTTTTTCCTGCTAACAAAAGAACGCATTGGTTTATCCAATGTGTTCTTTTTTACGTTACATAAATAAGGAAATGATTGTGAAGCTTAATTATTGCAGAAAGATCAGTCACTTAAACAAAGCCTTAAGATATTAAAATAAGCAATATACTTTAAAAATCATTCTAATTAAGGTCCTTTTGTAATGGGCTTTTTTAACTGTTAAAAGGCTTCTTAACAAATTTATAATATGCCCCCCCAATTGCGAAATAGAGCCCGTATATTCTAGTGAACAGGGAAATTGAAAAAGGAGGAGGCAAAAATACGATAATAGGCCAAAAGAATTATCTGCAAATGTTCGGATGAAAAATATCTGCAGAGATCTAATCAAAAACTGCAAAAATCCGAAAACAGCCGAAAGTAATAACACTCACCAAAACATAGCAGTGCCTATCATCTCTGCATTGTTCAATCAGACCAACAGAAAAAATATTTTGCCAGAAAAACCAATATTTTAAATCCATCTTTATCATTGCTTTTAAGCTGTTTTTCTCTGCTTCTCATCTGTGGCTTGCGAGATTCACATTTTCTTCCTTTGCGCTCCCCATCTAAATTAGCTATGATAAACGAAGTATTAAATGGGAGAAACAGAGGTGAAATGTGTGCCAAGCCTTTTGTTCAAATTAGGTAAAAGGAAACGCTCTTTAGAAGATACCGTCATCAGGATCCAGCAGGGTGACAGTGAACTTCAGAATCAGCTGATTGAGCAATATAAGCCTTTCGTTGCAAAAACGGTGTCCTCCGTTTGCAAACGTTATATAGATGAAACAGCTGATGAATTCAGCATTGGGCTCATAGCCTTTAACGAAGCAATCGAAAAATACTCTCCGGAAAAAGGGAACTCACTTCTAGCTTTTGCAGAATTGATTATAAAACGGAAAGTGATCGATTATATTAGAAAAGAAGCCCGCAGTGCGCAAACCATTAACATTGAACTTCAGGAACATGAAGAAGGAGAAGTTTCTCAAAGTAAAATCGAGGCGGATTTATCCATTGATGAATTTCAGAGGTTAATAGAACAGGAACATCGCCAGGAAGAGATCCTTCATTTCCAAAAGGTCCTGAAAGAGTTTCACTTGACTATAGCTGACTTGATTGACCATTCGCCCAAGCATATTGATGCCAGGCAAAACGCCATACAGGTAGCTATCATATTAGTGGAACACGAGGAATTGTGCAAAGTGCTGTTTCAAAAAAAGCAGCTCCCTGTCAAACAACTTGAAAAACTTGTATCAGTCAGCCGGAAAACCGTTGAACGGAATCGCAAATATATCATTGCGATGGTCATTATTTTGACAGGCGACTATCTCTACTTAAAAGACTACATAAAAGGGGTGCTCGATGCATGAAAAGAGGGGTCGTAGTCCATCTGAGTGATAAATATGTCACGCTGCTTACATCAGACGGCCAATTTACTAAAGCCCGAAACGTTGAAAAAAAGTACCAATTGGGAGAAGAGATTGCATTCTCTCCCCAAGAGTTTGATAAAGAAGTCCGCACTCGCAAGTGGCTTGGAATTTCAGGGGTCAAATCAGCAAAGGCCGGTGTACTGACCATAGTAGCAATAATATTATTATTTTTTACAGTACTGCCTATATTGGACCAGGACAAAGTATATGCCTATATGACTGTGGATATAAATCCAAGCTTTGAACTTGCGCTGAATGAAAAAATGCAAGTTGTAAAAATTCATCCTATAAATGATGATGGTAAAAAGCTGATCAACAATATGCCAAACATGAAGCACGAGGGTGTGCGGAATGTAATTAATCAGATTGTTTCGAAAAGTAAGGAAATGGGTTATGTAAAGAAAGGTAAAAAACTTCTCATTACTGCTATTTTCAACCATCAGGGCAATAAAGAATATGATAAAAAGCTGATGAAAAATGTTGGCTCCCTGAAAGGTTCCTTTCAAAACGAAGATCTTCCTCTAAAAATCGTTAAGTCCGACATGAAAACTCGAGAAAAGGCGAGAAAGCAGGGAATTTCTACTGGGAAATATCTTGAACTTCAAGTTCAGCCGCAAATTAATCAACCGACTGAACATAAGGAAAAGAACGAAGAGAAAAAGAAAGAAGACTCTTTAAGTCCTAATTCTGAAAATTCTGCTCTTAAGCCTCAGTCCAATAGCAAGGATGAGGTAAAGCTGAAGCTATTAGATGCGAAAAGAAAGCTTGAATTAACAAAACAGGAATTGAAGAAGAAAAACGGCCATTCCGTCCTGCGAAGTCCTGAAGATCAATCTGAAGAAAAAAAGATGTCTATTTCTAAACGGCAAAAAGCTGTTAAGGAAGAAGATCAGCATGAAATTTCAATTTCAGCCCCGAATATGAAAAAAGGGAAAAAACCTGAACCTAAAAAAGAAAAAGGGCATTCTCAAAACATGTTGAAGGGAAATCACGGATCCCGCTCTGGCCAAAATAAAGAGTACTCAACTAAGAGTTCGGTCAGCCGTAAAAACCATGCAGCGAAGCAAGAAGATAAGGATTCAGACAGGCGAAGGCCTCCTTCGAATATAAAACACGAAGAAAACCGCCATACGGTGAGCAGCACATCTAGAAAAACACAGCCTATAAAGCCAGTTCATAAAAAAGAAGGATCAATAAAGAAAAGCGTTAAATCAAAGAAAAAGGGTCATAGTTCGGTTCTTCATAAACAGTCAAAACAAAAGTGATTAAGGCCTGATGTATTGCAATCAGTCTTGAGGAAAATTGTAAAATCGCCGTGCGGATTGCATCGGCGATTTTGCCATGCTTATTAAGTTGACAAATCTTATTGATTTGTTTTTGATTGAGCTTGTGCAATCAGGCGTTTTGTCATTTCTCCGCCAACAGATCCATTCGAACGGGAAGTTGTATCAGAACCTAGATTGACACCGAATTCTTGTGCAACTTCGTATTTAAATGTTTCGAGTGCCTGTTCAGCACCTGGCACGAGCAATTTATTTCGATTTCTTGCCATTTTGTTCATCTCCTTTACTAAGACTGTATACCACCTTTAACAGGTGTATCTCTATTTTTTTACTTACTGGCTGAATTATTCGCTTAAAGACTTCTTCATTTTTCCATCAACCTTTTTTATGTATGAATGAAACAGGATTTTCAAAAAATTTTCAGTGATGAAGGAGTCTGAATAAAGAATCACGATCCGACTCTTTATTCACAATCACGGTTCATACAAAAAGGAAAACTCAGCTGAGTTTTCCTTTTTGTTTTTGAAGATGTTTATCAAGAAAAAATTTTGCCCGCTGATGGAAATGAAAAGCAGCTACTGCCAATATCGTCAGGACAAGAATATCCTCGATATGGTCCCATGTTTCCTCAGGCACCCAAATTTCCTTTTTAGTGTCCTCAATCACCTGGATAATGTACTCCTCGCTAAATTCTAAAGGGCTGCATGATGGCTCTTTTAAGAGGGACTCCAGAAGAAGCGCGTAAATGTGATAATAAGTTACTGGGCTGATCACATCGTCGCTTCGGTCTGTGATCGTGTTGAATAAAGCTGTTAATAAATAGCGAATTGTACCAAAGTCATAAACGATTTTTAAATCCTTAACAGTTAAAAGAATGGCTGCTTGATCGATGGAATATTTTTTTCCTTGCAGCGGAGGTCCAATCAACTCCCGAATATCCCTTTTTATCCAGTTTTGCAGGGATGTTGAAGAGAGGGTAGCAAAATCACATAAATTTCCCAGCTCAACAATTTCATTCGTTGACAAACCGTAAGGCAGATCTCTTGATGCAATGCGCTTTAAAAACTCAGGAGGTCCGCTGCCTGCAGGATTTCGTGAATGTATGCTTTTATTTATGATTGTAAGCGGAGGGACATCGAACTCTCCTTTAAGGGAAAGCAACAGCTCTGCCATTTCCAGTCTAGTCAGCTTTGCAGTTGTCATAAATCACCTCTTATTCCTGCTGGCTCAATCTTTATTCTTTATAAAAATGCCGGGCAACTTCCCTGCCAAGTATTTGATATCCCTCAGAAGTAAGGTGAATGCCATCATCACTTATAAAATGAAGAAGACTGCCCGCTTGTTTTATCGCGGACCGGACATCAATTTTCATTACTTGAAAATCATCTGCCAGCTTATTGAGACTTCTATTATACATTCCGTGCCAATGTTCAATTCCGCCGACAGCGCTGATCCAATGACTAATGGAGCTGCTGTATCTTGAAGCGATATAGCTGTAATACCTAACTGGATCTAGAGGAGGCATTGTTGTGATAACGGGAGTAATACCTGATTGCTTAATTTTCTCCACAATAGCAGCGACATTTTCCATATAGCGGTCCAGCGGAACAATTGCCTCATGAGACCTATTCGGATAAGATGCCACTTCATCCCATTTAAAATTGCAATCATTTCCTCCAATCCCGATAATGGCAAAGTCCGGATGTTCATTAATCACATCTTTTTGCACTCTCTTTAATAAAGTATCGGAATTATCATTAAATACACCTTTATTAATAACATTTACATCCTTTTTGTCTTCGGCAAACAATTCCTCAAGATGAGCAGGATAATTATCTTTTAAAATACGCAATCGGCCTTTAACAAATGAGACACCTCTTGTTAAGCTGTCTCCAAAACAAATAATTTTCATTGTCATCCCTACTTGCATGTATTGGTATATCACAATTATAACACGCATGAATGAGACAGGCTCTGTCCTAGGTTTAGAAGAAGTTGAAAATAGCAGTGGCATTATATGGAATATTAATAAAAGAAAAAACCCCTTCATAAAAAAGGGGTCAAACATTAAAAGCTGAAACAGAATTTCTTAATTCTGCCGCCATGGAAGCAAGAAGCTGGGAGGCGGCTAGCAGCTCTTGCATCGTTGCATTTTGTTCTTCTGTTAACATCAATTTCTTTAATGCTTTCATTTGCTTGTTGACATTTGAAACGGCTTCGCCAACATGCTTGCTTCTTTTTTCAAGGTTTTGAATATGATCTAATATTTCCTGGAAAATAGAGCCCCATTGTGAACGAGTTCATTTCCCTTTGCAATAGCACCAGTACTCTCTTTCATTACAGCATTATTGGTTTCCTTTTGGGCAGAGGAGGGGGATCATCTGAATGTTTCCGGTTGCCTCTGCGGTCTGTTCTGCCAGTTTTCTTACTTCAGAAGCCACTACACCGAAGCCTTTTACAAGGCTTTTTTCAGATTCATTTGAAAGCGAATCCGGACCCAGTTTTTTAAGCAGTGCTTCGTATTCCTGAGACTGCTCATAAAGTGTACCGTAATGGCAAATAAAATAATTCGATGGTAATGAGTAGAAAGTCTTGTTTTATTAGAGGATTCATCGGGCAAAATAAATAGAGTGCAAACAGACCACCGAAAAAGGAGAAATGCGAAATGAACAAGGATGGATTGTTTCCGGTTGCCCAATTAGATGAAAACCATCTTAACAATTTAAAGAAGGCTGAACAGCTTCTAAGAGAAGAAACTGGAGAAGAAATTGTGATCATTGCATACCAGCATAAAAATAACCAGAATTAACATAGATTACTTAGTTAGTCATCCTTCCACATGCACAAGCTAAGAATGCGGGAGAAACCGCAGATTTTAGATTTTTCACTTAGGGGGATGTTTATGAAACGTAAGGCAGCAAGAAATCAGGCATATAAAAACAATTTTACCCCAACCGAAAGCTTGCCGGATTCTGAATTTGCGGCAGAATACAGCCATGAAAAATCCAAGAAGGCTGCTAACCGCAATTCCAAGCATGGAATGCAAGGTCAATAAGACGGAGGTCTAATATGTCCAAAAAGACAGAAAAAAGCCGTTCAATGCAAAATCACAAAAAACCAGCTGATAAACAGTTGCTTAAAGAAGAATTTGGACATGAACTGGGAGATATGAATGCAGCTAAAACGATCGAGCTGCTTGAATTAGTTAAGTATAAAAAGAAAGACCAGGAAGACAAATGCCAAAAAGAAAAAAAGTGAGGATTTTCCTCACTTTTTTCTACATAGCTTTTGAAGTTAAAGGCTTAGTGCCCATATAATAAGATTCTGTTTTGGAAAGAATCGGATCGAAATGGACGAGCAAATAGGTTTTTTCGGTATTGGTTTTTCCAGAATTATGATACTCTTGAAGATTAAATGGCAGAGCTTCAAGCACAGTATGCTTGTAAAGTTCTTTTTCAGTAAACTGCTTATTGGCAAATTTGCTTCCGAGCAGATCAGGATTTTCAAGGATCATCTTATATACCTTGTCCCGTTCCTCTTTTGATAATGAGTCGTCCCATAAAGGTTTTCTTGGCTTAAATTTATGTGTCATTAAGTAGTCGTACTTCATAAATCCTTCTGAAATAGATGTATACTCAGGAGCTGTTTCTTTAAGGAACTGCTGCAGCCTCTTATATAAATCTTCCAGCTGATGGCCAATACGGCTCCAGCCTTTTTGGTCCCAAAACGTTCCAAACTCCTGGAAGAAGTCAAAAGGTGTAGGGAAGACATGGTTGATTAAAAAGCCCATCGTTTCATCCATTCGGTGATCATTCCAATATTTCTCCAAAACGTCCTCTACTTGCTTTATTCGGATGATATCTTCAAAGGAAAGGACATTATTTTTCAGAATTTCATATGGAGAATGGTCCATATAGACATAATCATGCTGACTTGCATTCAAACGAAGTCCAGTGCCTCGAAGCATTTTCAAAAATCCCAGCTGAAGCTCCTCTGGTCCCAGAGCAAAAACGTCATTAAATGTCTTCTTAAAAGAAGTGTAATCTTCCTCTGGAAGCCCGGCAATTAAATCCAGATGCTGGTCGATTTTTCCTCCTTCCTTCACCATTGTGACGGTTCTAGTCAGCTTAGCGAAGTTCTGTTTACGTTTCACCAGCTCATTCGTATCGTCATTTGTTGATTGAACACCAATCTCAAAGCGGAACAAGCCTTTTGGTGCATTGTCATTTAGAAATTGGATAACTTCAGGGCGCATAATATCAGCTGTAATTTCAAATTGAAAAACGGTCCCGGGCAAATGCTCATCAATTAAAAACTGGAACATTTCAAGGGCGTAGCTTCTGCTTATATTAAACGTTCTATCCACAAATTTAATTGTCTTAGCTCCATTTTTCATTAAAAAGCGAATATCTTCTTTTACTTTTTCACGATCAAAATAGCGAACTCCTACTTCAATTGAAGATAAGCAAAATTGGCAGCTGAAGGGGCATCCGCGGCTGGTTTCGATGTAGGTCACACGTTTGGAAAGCTGGGGCAGGTCTTCTTTAAAACGGAATGGAGACGGCAGTTCTTTTAAATCCAGTTTATTGGCGCCGGGATTTACAATAACTTTTCCATTCTCCCTGTAAACAATCCCATTTACTTGACTTAAACACTTCTTTGCTTCAATAGATTCAAGCAAAAGTTTGAACGTTTGTTCACCTTCGCCAAGCACGATACAGTCTGCTTCAGGAATTCTATCCATCCACTCCGGTGCATCATAAGTGACCTCAGGGCCGCCTAGCACAATGACAAGAGAAGGCTGTATTTTTTTCAGCATTTGAATTACCTTTATTGTTTCTTCGATATTCCATATATAACAGCTGAATCCGATCACATCCGGTTTACGGGAAAATAAATCTGTCACAATGTTCATCGAAGGATCCTTGATGGTGAATTCAGCGAGTTCCACATCATATTCCGGTTCCGCGTAAGATTTAAGATAACGGATGGAAAGGCTTGTGTGTATATATTTCGCATTTAGCGTACTTGCAATAATTTTCATGTATAACACCACTTTTTTAGAATTGGCTTTATTAAACTTGACTGTTGATTTCCGCTGCAGGCACTCCCTTTTCGCGGGCGGACTCCAAATCAACAGGGTGCCAAAAATCAACATATAGCTATAACTGAGCCTTAGAATTAGTACTGTAAAGACCTATTCATTCTATCATATTCTCGCCAAAAAAAAAGAGAGGGAACCCCTCTCTGGTGTACTAGACTATTTTAAAAGCATCACGCATCTTTGAAGCTCGCAGCTCGATTAGCGGCTGTGTGAACAAACGTATGGAATTTGAAGACAGCAAATAAGCCACAAGAATAGCTGTTATTAAACAGAAGGAAAGATTTTGTCCATTTTCTTCCATCCAGTTATTTAAAATGGTGTATCTTATTCCATTAATAATAAACCCATGAAGCAGATACACATAAAGCGTCCTCGGTCCCCATCTTGTAAAAAAGGTTCTGGTGTTTGGAACTAATGCTAAAAAGCTAAGAACCGTCAAAAAAGTCAGTGCGTACAATCCCCCTGATAAAACCTCCAGCTGGCCCATTCGCTCCAACCTGAGAATAGGAAAGGGAACCATGCAGCCATTTAAAATCAAAGGGTACAAAATGGTATAAAATGAATGTCCCTAAGAGAATTCCTGCTGAAATCAATCTTCCTGATTTAGAAGCCAGCATTTCAAAATAGCTCCTTTTCATATAAAAGCCAAGTAAAAAAACCGGCAAAAATACAAATGTACGGGCAAGACTTAAGAAATTGGTAAGGAAATCAGCATATCCTGCAAGAATTCCTAAAAGTAATGACATGCCCATTACAGACTTCCAGTTCCATTTTGAAAGAATGAACAATAAAGCATTCCAATAAAACAGACTTAGTAAAAACCATAATGACCAATTAGGGTCAAGGAGGTTTAAATCGAGACTGCTCTCATTTTTTATATAATAGAAGAAAACGGTGTAGATTCCTTGAAAAATGAAATAAGGAAGAATCAGCTTTTTAACTAAATTCTTCAGATAGCCAGGCTTTTGAAAGCCTTTTGCAAAATATCCTGAAATGAGTATGAAGGCCGGCATATGAAAGGTGTATATCAGCTTGTATACTTGCATCATTAATTCGTTGTCTTCAATATAAGAACGAATTAAGTGGCCAAACACAACCAGAATGATCAGGAGAAATTTCGCGTTGTCAAAATAACTGTCACGCACTTTCATCGTGTTTCACCTCATCTTTCCGCCATTAGTATTGTAACCTATTCCCTTTTTTAAAAGCTTTTCCACCGAAAGATTGTTAAAAGGATTTAATCCAATCGTAACGATTTGAAAAATAATGTCGAAAACAGAAGAAATAAAATTCATAAAATGCCGTTGGAATTAACATAATTTTGGAGGAGTATGCAGGCACTTGTAGAAATAAAGGGTAGAAGTAAATGGCAGAAATGAAGCCGTGTGGAGAGGGGATCCTCAGGTTGAGCCGAATGATGGAAGCCGTTAGTGTCCAGCAACTCATGGAAGAAATTGATCAAATAAAAAGAGAGAAAAGCCTTTTAAAGATGGAAAACAAGAAGCTTAGCGCAAAGCTTGACTATTTCCAGGATATATTTAATGAATCCTTTGACGCTCTTATTATCTTAGATGAATCTTTAAACGTAATCAATGTGAATCATGCAGCCTGTGAGCTTCTTCAAATTCCGGAAGAAGCATTAAAACAGCGCAATTTAGGGGACTTTCTTGTCCCGCACACTGAGAGCGTTAAATCATATCTTGAAACCATTAAAAACGAAAAACAAACGAAAGACATTGTCCTGAAGCTTGATACAGGAATTTTGGAGCTTTCTATTGAAAAATACGGATTTGGCATGAAAGACCTATACATCATGAAGGATATTTCCTCAAAGAAGCTGCTGGAAAGAGAAAAAAATATGAATGAAAAATTATTCAAAGATCTATTCCAGCGAGCTGCAGATGGGATCGTTATTTTTGATGACAAAGGTCAATTTGTAGATGCCAATACTTCATTTTGCAGTTTATTCGAGATCCAAAAAAATACAATTTCCGAATGGAGTCTTTCCGACTTTATTGATAGAGGAAGCGAATGGAACCTTGAGCGTCTTCTGTCAGCTTTGCAGCAAAATGGCAAGGCGAAAGGGGAATTGCCTGTTGTATTAAAGCAAGGGCAAAAAAAAATCCTAGAGCATACAACGACTGCCAATATGATGAATGGCTACTCTATGGCCATCATGAGAGATGTTACCGAAAAGAGGACGATGGAGCTCAAATTGTTTAAAAGCGAGGAACGATTCAGGGAAGTATTTGAAAATGCTATTGATGCTATTATCATTTGGGACCCCATGGGAAATATCCAAAAAGCCAATCACGCAGCGACCAGAACATTTGAGCTTCCGATGGAACAGCTCTTAAAAAGCAATGTTCTCGATTTTATTGATCAGGATGATGCAAGGTACACATTAGTAAAAAGGGAATATATTCAGTCAGGAGCCATTCGTGAGGAATTGTTATTTATCATGGCTAACGGGCAGATTAAAGAACTTGAATTTACCTCCAAAATGAATGTGATGGAAGGAAATCATCTTACCATCCTTCGAAATGTCAGTGATCGGAAGCGGATGGAAAAAGAGCTTCGTGAGAGTGAACAGAAATTCCGAAAAATTTTCTCAAGCGGAATGGATGGCATTATCCTGTTTGACAATGAGTGCAATATCGTTGATGCGAATCCAATGGCTATTAAAATATTGGAAATTCCTGAAAAGAGAAACAGAGTATATAATTTGTATGAGCTGATGCCTAAAGAGCAAACAAGACTGTCAGGTAAAATGGCTCATGAAGTGACGCTTGAACTGCAGAATGGAGAGGAAAAGATCCTTGATTTTTCAGTTAAGCGAAATATTAACGACAATATCCATCTGGCCGTATTTAGAGATGTGACAGAACGGAAAGAGCTTGAAGAGAGATTGAGAAAATCAGATACACTTAGTGTAGTAGGTGAATTGGCAGCTGGTATTGCTCATGAAATCCGAAATCCAATGACCGCATTAAAAGGATTTATTCAGCTTCTTGAAGCAAGTGTAAAAGAAGACTTCTCGATGTATTTTAATGTGATTACTTCTGAACTCAGCAGGATTGAATCGATTATAACGGAATTTTTAGTGCTTGCTAAACCTCAGGCCGTTCATTATGAACAGAAAAGCGTACTTAAAATTATGAAAGATACGATGGAACTTTTAGGTGCACAATCTATCTTAAGCAATGTGCAAATGCATCTTAAAACAGATCCCGAACTTCCTTCCATTTATTGTGAATCGAATCAGCTTAAGCAGGTTTTTATCAATATCGTGAAAAATGCGATCGAAATTATGCCAGGCGGAGGAAATGTTTATATTGAGATTGCCCGTAAAGGAAAAGAGCGGCTTCTCATTTCTATAACGGATGAAGGAAGCGGGATCCCTGAGGATAAAATTAAGAGGCTCGGAGAACCCTTTTATACGACTAAAGAACGGGGAACTGGCCTTGGACTAATGGTAAGCTTTAAAATAATAGAGGAACATATGGGAGAAGTGGAAGTGAAAAGTGAGGCAGGCAAGGGAACGACTTTTTACATTACATTGCCTATTAACAAGTGTACTTCCAAATTGAGGTGAATATAAATGTACCAATATCAAACTTTAGACTCTCCGCTGGGGAAACTGGCTATTGTTTCCTCAGGTGAAAGGATTACTCATTTAATGCTTTCTGAGGAAGATTTAGAGCTTTTTAAAAAGAACTTTTTTGCAGAAGAAAAAAAATCTGATCTTCTTGATGATGCGATTCAGCAGCTAAAAGAGTATTTTGATGGCAATCGGGAAGTATTTGAGCTTCCTTTATCGTTCAAAGGGACTGATTTTCAGGAAGAAGTCTGGAATGAATTGTGTAATATTCCATATGGCGAGTCGAGAAGCTATGGTGAACTTGCAGAAAAAATCGGCCGTCCTAAAGCCGTACGTGCGGTTGGTCAGGCAAACCGTGCGAACAGGCTTCCCATCTTCATTCCGTGTCATCGCGTCATCGGGAAAAACAAATCCTTAACGGGCTATGCAGGCACTAAAACCAATCTGAAGGACTTGCTTTTGACATTGGAAGGGACAAGCTTTGCTAAATAGCAGTTCCCGAAATAAGCGTTTTTTTGATTGCTTGCCGCAAACTTTTTGAACCAACATATAATTCACTAATGGAAAGAAAGTTTCGTTAAGGAAAGATTGGTGAACTTTATGAAAGGATCAAGAAGGAAGAAAATTTTCTTTTTTTCGAGCATGTTTGAAAAAATAAATATCCTCACAAAAGAACAAAAAGAATCCCTGATTGACTATCTGGATCTTTATTCTTAATTAATGGCGAAAACCGCTGCAAATGGCAGCGGTTTTTATTTATTATGGGACTGGAACTTTCATATAGAAACAAAGACAAACATGAGAATAGCTTGTTTCACATATATATAATCAGAAATTAGCTGGAACCTATAAATCTTTCAATCGTATTCAAGGTGTAATGAATTCTTCATTAAAAGGGTATAGAACAGCAAATACCCTACCGTAATGGGTAAATGGCGCTACAGGGAGGAAAAAGATATGAATGAATTTATTACCCACTTTATGGAGCAGTTTGGCTATATAGGCATTTTCCTGATGATTGCTCTTGAAAATGTGTTTCCGCCAATTCCTTCAGAGGTTATCCTTCCGTTTGGCGGTTTTATGACAACAAACTCGGGATTGACTTTAATAGGAGTCATTATTGCTTCAACAGCCGGTTCAATTGCAGGAGCTATTATTTTATATTGGATCGGGAGAGCTCTTGATGTAGAACGGCTTGAAAAGATTGTAGACAAGTATGGCCGATTCTTAAGAGTAAAGAAAAAGGATATTCACAAAGCAGATGAGTGGTTTGATAAATATGGACCGTGGACCGTTCTATTCTGCAGAATGATACCTCTGGTGCGCAGTCTTATTTCCATTCCAGCAGGGATGTCCAATATGAATTTCAAGGTTTTTATTCTGTTCTCGACAATCGGAACGCTAATATGGAACACGGTTCTTGTCTCTCTTGGTGCTGCGCTTGGTGAATCATGGAGTACCATCGTTAATGCCATCGGGGTTTATTCGAAGGTAGTTTATGTTGCTATTGCATTTCTCCTTGTTGCTGCCTTTATTTGGTATACTAAACGTAAGAAGAGCCATTAAGGTTTTCCATAGGGCAGAGCGGGAGATGAGAGTTTGATTTATCAAGTTTTTTTCAGTTTGTTAATTGTCTATATTCTTGCAAGCTTAATTTTTTATTGGAGAAACAGCATTCAGTTTGCAGCTTATCTCGGCAATCTAAGAAAAACCTTGTATGCTCTTTTTCTTATTTCGTTATCCATTGGATTTATGCTTGGGAAGATTGATTTTACTAATTGGCAGCTTTTGGCGATTCTGGCGGGGTTTATGGTATTTACGGATTTGGCAATCTACCAGACCCCCAATATCCTAAAAATCTGGAATGCCGAATTCGAGCATGATGACAGGATCCGTAAAACAATCGAGAAAAATGAAGAGACACTTGGCTATATCGGTAAAAAATCAAATTGTTTCTCTCAAATCATCCAGGAATCAGAATCATATTTCTCAAGTAAAAATCCAGTGTCTGACCATACGGGCTATATGGCTGAAATAGCCTCCTACTTTGATCAATATTTGGATTCTTTTGGTTTTAAAGCAGCTTATTTTCCATTTGAAGAACCTTCATCTCAAACGGATTTGAGGGAGCATGTACAATCAGCTTTCAGCCTCCTGGAAATGAGGCACAATCTTTCTCTTGAGCTTGAAAACAGGGAGAAAATTATTCAGGATATGATGGATGGAAAAAGTCTCCCTATAAAAGAAGAATCTCTTTTCGCCATTTCGTTTTTCGGTACATATAATATGCTGATTACGATTAAAAGCGATGACGTGCCAGTTAATGGCATTGATGCCCTCAATATAGTAAACATGGCTTTCGTTTTTGAGTGGTATATGTGTTTATAGGAAAAAAATGTGGTATATTGATACTATAGCAATCTCTTAAAGGAGGATGCATAATGGCAGACAGTAAAAAATCTTCATTTGACGCTAAAATACAAACTCCGTTTAAAATGAGAGCGGCATTAAGGTCCCGTTCCAAAATGCAGCTTCAGGAAGTGAAGAATAAGCGTCCTTCCCATTCTGTTCCTGAATCGGAAATTTTTAAAGGCCTCAGCAGGATGAATAAGAAGGCGCTGGAAATTGTGAGCAATAACTAAAGCTTCTATGATCATTAAAATAAGTGCAAACAATATTTAAACTCAGCCGGGCTGCATCATAAGGCTGAGTTTTTCTTAGGATGGCATTTGATCCCTTCATACTTTTCAGAAACTTTGGATAGACTAAAAGTGTGGAGGGGAGGTTTAATATGCCGCCGCTTAGAAGAAAGAGTGATCACGTAAAAAGAAAACTGACTGTAGAGAAAATGGGTTTTTCCGTTTCTGCTCCAAACAGGGAGCTGATTTCGTACTACATTCAAAAAAATAGCAAAAGGCTGCTGAAAAAATAAGCAGCCTTTTTTAATGGAATTCTGCCGCTAGGCAGTAAAGTTAAGGAAAGTTGTTTGTACATAATAAAGTGCTTACGAAATGACAAGCTGATCAATCGCCTCTTTATAATTGCCTTGCAGAATTCCTTTTTCCGTTATGATCCCTGTGATTAGTTCATTAGGTGTTATATCAAATGCAGGGTTATAGACTTTTACTCCTTCTGGAGCAATGCGTGTTTCACCAATATAGACAACTTCCTCCGGGTTCCGTTCTTCGATCGGAATAACTGAGCCGGCAGGAATGGTAAAGTCAAAGGTCGATAACGGGGCTGCAATATAAAAAGGAATATCAAATGCGTTTGCAAGTATAGCAAGGTTGTAGGTACCTATTTTATTGGCGGTATCTCCATTGCGGGCGATTCTGTCAGCACCGGCAATAATAGCTGTAATCTTTTTGGACTTGATCGTATGGGCAGCCATATTGTCCGTAATCAGCGTTACATCCACACCTGCCTGCATAAGCTCCCATGCAGTCAGTCTGGATCCTTGGAGTACAGGCCTTGTTTCACAAGCGAACACTTTTAAATCGATGTCTTTTTGCTTGGCAATATAAAAAGGCGCCAAAGCGGTCCCGTATTTTGCAGTTGCAATGGAACCCGCATTGCAGATGGTCAAGATCCGATCTCCATCTTTAAACAAAGAAAGTCCGTTTTCCCCTATTGTTCTGCATACATCCTCATCCTCCACCTGAATGCGAATGGCCTCGTGAAGAAGATCTGTCTTTGCTTCATTAACGGTTTTGGCTTTGCGTGCTTTTAAGAGCAGGCGGTCCAGTGCCCAGACAAGGTTGACAGCTGTAGGTCTTGCGCTTGCAAGAAAATCTCTGTCTTTTTTAACTAATTCAATAAACTCCTGTATGGACCTCGTCTCATGGGATTGAGCTGACAGGGCCAAACCAAATGCAGCTGTTATTCCAATGGCAGGGGCACCTCTTACCTTAAGGGTTTTTATTGCTTCCCATACTCCTGCAGCATCAGTCAGCTTCAGATATTCTGTTGAATGGGGAAGCTTTTGCTGGTTTAGAAGCTTTATATGATTGTCATTCCAGATGACAGACCGGGGAATGGCATTTTGAACAGCTGTCATGGTGTTCCTCCTTTTTATTAGAGCTTGCTTCAATAATGCAGTTTTAAAGAGTCGTTTAAACTTTTTGTTCCAGCTCCTGAACAATCCTTCTAAGCTGTGCAGCATTTTTAATCTCATCCCGGTGCTTCACTAATGCAGCTCCAAGCTTTAATGCCTGCCTTTTCTTTTCGATGCGAAGAGAAAATGGGGTGATTTCGTCCAAGTCAGCCACATGGGCAAGCCCAATTGTTCGCCGAATTACTTCACATCCTGCAAACCCTATCGCATCCTCAAAGATTTGAGCTGTGACGTGCTCCAGATATCCCTCAATTTCAGAAAATTTTTCAAAGCTGTCTTTATTCCATGCTGCTGAGAACTCTCTAGCAAAAGTGTTCCAGGTGTTTTCTATACAGGAAAACAGCGGTTCTCGCGTACTTTCATCTCTGACTAGGGCATTTAAAAGGAGATTGGCAATAAACTGGCCAGGATCAAATCCAATTGGTCCGAAAAAGGCGAATTCAGGATCGATCACCTTCGTTTCTGTTTCTGATGCAAAAATGCTTCCTGTATGAAGATCTCCATGAACAAGTGCATCAGCTTCTGTTAAAAATTTCTTTTTCAGCTTAGCAACTTCAAGCTTTAAATAGGTATCCTGCCAGAGCTCTTCCACATCATTCCGCAGTTCCTCTTCAAAATCATTGGTTTCATGATCAAAGAAAGGATCTGTAAAGACTAAGTCCTCTGTAATATTGCAAAGATCCGGATTCGTAAACTGTTTCACCAAAAGCTTTTTCTTCTGAGGCTCCAATGCAAAATCAGAAGTATAAAAAAGCGTTTTTGCCATAAATGTTCCTATGTGCTCACCAAGAAGCGGAAATTCTTTTCTCTCGATTAGCCCCCTGCGTGCAATTTGTAAATGAGATAGATCTTCCATAATGGTGATCGCATAGGTGCGGTCTGCAAAAAGAACAGCTGGGACTAGTTCTTTCACAAATTGGGCCTGTTTCAAAAGAGCGCTGCTCTCAATTCTTGCTCTGTCGAGGGATAGAGGCCAGCTTTCTCCAACAACCTTTGCATATGGCAAGGCTTGTTTAATAATAATTCCCTTGCCAGTTTTTTGATTCACGATATGGAACACAAGATTCAAGTTTCCATCGCCAATTTCTTTGCATTCAAGTACACTGCCTTCATCAAAAAGTCTCAATCTGAGTGCAAGTGAGATAGCTGAGGCTTCTGTCAGCGGTTCATAAACGGATGATTTTACAATAGCCAATATACAGCCCTCCAATATTTTTATTGGGGCATATAATAGAAAAGCCCCTTTCTTTGAGAAAGAGGCTTGAAGGTTCATACTCCATGCCTCTTATCTCTCGAATAGAATAACGTTCTATTCGATGGAAGTAGCACCGTGCCTTGCGGAGTTAACTCCGGCGCAAGCTGCGCCCCATTTCACAATGGAATTACGGTCGGTTGCTGTTGGTGTCATCGGGCCAATTCCCTCTGCCAACTCTCGATAAGAGATCAAAATCATATGTGATTTTTCATTTTTTTAAAGATTCATAATTAGCGAACATTTAAAAAACTCGCTTGAGGAAGATGTTACAAGTTACCAGAAGGATTGTCAACCAATTTCTGAAAATTATTCCTGATAAAAAGAAGGAAGCCTGTCTTCGAATACAGGAATGGTTTGGCGCACTTCAGCTATTTTTGAAAGCTCGAGCCTTGCGTAAGGAGACCCTTCTTCACTGCCCGCTTCTGCGAGAATTTTTACCATTGGATTTTTCGGATCAGATCCTGAACGATTGTATGCTATGACAAAGCATTGATTCTCAATGGCTCTTGCTAAGAGAAGAGTCCGCCAATGATCAAGTCTTGGCACAGGCCATTTTGCCACAACAAAAAGGACTTCCGCAACGCGGACTGCATGGAAACTGGTCCACCGGGAACCGGATATCATAGCAAATGAGCCCGGGGCAGTTGAGACCTTCAAACGTATACAATCCATTTCCTTTTCCGCCTGTTAGGTAATGATGCTCATTCATTAGACGAAAAAGGTGAAGCTTGGTATATTCATGGATGTTTTCTCAGTCTTTGTTTACTGCAAATAGAGTGTTCGATATGCCCTGTGCCGTTTTTTTAGCAACAGAACCAGCCACAATATGAACCTGATGCAAAATTGCAAGGCTGCTTATAAAAGCAAGCGTTTTTGCACCCTCTGCATCAGCTGTTTCTTCAAGCCGTGTTAAATCATAGCCAGTCGTCCAAAGTTCTGGAAGGACAATAATATCAGGTTTAGGGATCTTGCTGCAGGCAATACTGATTTTTTCAGCAGCCTGCCTTTAATTGAATTCAGGTTCACCAAATTTTTATATCTAGCTGAATACAGGATATGTAAGGATTCATTTCATTTATGACGCCATTTTCAGAAAAATTTTTCTTTACAGACTCTTAATTACACTATAAGATTTGTGATTAGAATTTCAAGAATTTTTTGAGAAGGTGTTATGAAATGAAATCCTTTGAACAATCTGAGCTTTTAAAACGCCTGCCATCCCAATTCTTTGCAGCACTTGTTAAGAAAGTGGGACAAGCGCTAAAGGAGGGCTATGATGTCATTAATCTCGGACAGGGGAATCCTGATCAGCCAACACCCTCTCATATCGTTGAGAGGTTAAAAATAGCTGCTGAAGACCCAAACAACCACAAATATTCTCCATTTCGAGGGAAAAGCGAACTAAAGAAAGCTGTTGCTGATTTTTATCTTAGGGAATACGATGTAGAGATTAATCCTGAAACTGAAGTAGCTGTTTTATTTGGAGGAAAAGCTGGCCTTGTTGAAATACCTCAATGCCTGCTTAATTATGGAGATATCGCAATGGTGCCAGATCCGGGCTATCCTGATTACTGGTCCGGTGTTGAAATTGCAGGAGCTTCAATGGCATTCATGCCGCTATTAGAAGAAAATCAGTTTCTTCCGGACTATAAATCGATCCATCAGGATGTTTTAAAAAAAGCTAAGCTGATGTTTTTAAATTACCCGAACAATCCTACTGGTGCAACGGCATCTAGAGAATTTTTTGAAGAAACGGTCCAATTTGCAGAAGAACACAGCCTCTGTATAGTTCATGATTTTGCATATGGAGCTATCGGGTATGACGGTCATAAACCAGTCAGCTTTTTACAGACCGAAGGGGCAAAAGATAACGGAATTGAGATATACACCCTTTCCAAAACATATAATATGGCAGGATGGCGTGCCGGTTTTGCGATCGGCAACAAGTCGGTAATAGAGGCAATCAATCTTTTTCAGGATCATTTGTACGTCAGCTTATTTGGAGCCGTGCAATCAGCTGCCGCTGCGGCATTAACGGAATCTCAGGATTGCGTGAAAGAGCTTGTAGCGATGTATGAATCAAGAAGAAAAGCTCTTGTAGAGTCCTTCCAAGCAATCGGGTGGAAATTTCAAGCTCCTCCAGGGTCATTTTTCGCCTGGCTGCCTGTGCCATCTGGATACACGTCTGTTCAATTTGCTGATTATTTGTTAGATAAAACACATGTAGCAGTAGCACCGGGATCAGGCTTTGGCCAATTTGGAGAGGGGTATATCAGAATTGGCCTGCTGACAGAAGAACACCGAATTAGAGAAGCAGCAGAACGAATCGGTAGGCTCAATTTGTTTTAAAATAATTTATACAATGTTAATGAATAGTGTTAATTTTTGAGCACCTGTTGATTGGAACGGATACGGGAGACTAATGCGGGAGTGCGAGTGAAGGGAGACCCCGCAGGAGCGCAGCGACAGGAGGCTTCAAAACCGCCCGCGGAAAGCGTACGCCTGCTAGCTGCAATCAACAGACAAATTTAACAGAGCTAAAATTTTAAAAAATAGGTTGACAGTAAAATAAAATCTTGGCATAATCCAATTGAATTTAACTATTTTCTTTTTTCGGAAAATTCATGACTTACGATATAATTGAATAACGATTCTTATCAAGAGCAGGTGGAGGGACTAGCCCGATGAAGCCCGGCAACCGACTTAACATGGTTAAGCACGGTGCTAATTCTTGCAGCAGACGCTGGGAGATAGGAAGATTTGTGAAACTTTCAAACATCCTCTTCTTCCTGGCGAAGAAGGGGATTTTTGGCGTTTAAAAGCTTTTAGGAAGGCAGGTTTTACACATTGAGCGAATGGATTGCAACTTATCTTTTACATGATGCAAAGGGTGAGTTTTATAAAAAGGCAGAAGGAATCGCACTTGGACTTACAATTGGATCTTGGACTGATCTGCCGCAGCTGGAAAAAATCCAGCTGGAAAAACACAAAGGAAAAGTACTTGAAGTAACCGCGCTTGAAGAGGATGAACAGGCAAGCCGTTATTTGGGACAAAAAACGAAAAGAGCTTTAGTTAAAATTGCTTATCCATCCTTAAATTTCAGTCAGGACATTCCTGCCATTCTTACAACGGTTTTCGGAAAACTGTCTCTTGACGGGGAAGTAAAGCTAGTAGATCTTGAATTTCCTGTAGAATCTGTCAGTGACTTTAAAGGAGCAAAGTTTGGCATTGAAGGGATTAGGGAAATTCTTGGCGTTCACAACAGGCCTTTGCTGATGAGTATTTTCAAAGGTGTGATCGGAAGGGATATCGATTTTCTTGAAACACAGCTGAGAGATCAGCTGACAGGCGGTGCAGATCTTGTAAAAGATGATGAAATTCTTTTTGAAAATCCAGAAACGCCGTTTGAGAAAAGAATCATTGCCGGCAAAAAAGTCATTCAGCAAGTATTTGAAGAAACGGGCAAAAAGAAACTCTATGCTGTCAATTTGACAGGAAGGACTGCTGAACTTCGGGATAAAGCAAATAGAGCTGTAGAGCTAGGGGCAAGTGCCCTATTGCTGAACGTATTTTCCTATGGCCTTGATGTTCTTCATAGTCTTTCTGAAGATGAAGAAATAATGATTCCAATCATGGCGCACCCAGCTGTCAGCGGTGCTTTAACATCATCGAAATTTTATGGCTTTTCCCACTCTCTTTTGCTTGGAAAACTGGTTCGTTATGCCGGAGCCGATTTCTCATTATTCCCTTCTCCTTACGGAAGTGTTGCTTTAGAAAAAGCTTCAGCACTTGAAATTGCAGAGGAATGTACTGTTCAGCGGGCTATAAAACAAATTTTTCCTGTTCCATCTGCAGGAATTCATCCGGGTCTTGTCCCTTTATTGATCCATGATTTCGGGAACGAATCGATTATCAATGCAGGAGGAGGCATCCACGGACATCCGTATGGAGCTGTAGGCGGGGCAAATGCTTTTAGAGCTGCTATTGATGGGATGCTTGAAGGAATTTCTCTTCATGAAAAAGCGGAAGAAAACCGAAACCTTCAGGCAGCGATCGACTTATGGGGAGCTGAGGAGGTGAAAAGGGATTGAAGCCTGTTTTATTTTGTGACTTTGACGGAACGATAACAGAAAATGATAACATTATTCAAATTATGAAACACTTTCAGCCGACTGGCTGGGAAAACATAAAAAACACAGTTCTATCCCGTGAGGTTTCAGTTCGCGAAGGAGTAGGGAAAATTTTTTCCCTTCTCTCAAGCTCTGAAAAGAATAGCATCATCGAATTTGTCCTTTCCACAGCGTCCATTCGGGAGGGCTTTAAAGAATTTGTCCATTATGCAAAAGAAAATGGATTTCCGCTATACATAGTGAGCGGCGGCATTGATTTTTTTGTGAAGCCAATTCTTAAAGGTATCATTCAGGAGGATTTAATCTATTGCAACTCTGCAAGCTTTGAAGGGGAGACAATCGAAATTCTCTGGCCTCACAGCTGTGACTCAAATTGCCAAAATGATTGCGGTTGCTGCAAACCATCTATCATTAGGCAGCTGACAGAAAAAAACAATGAAATTATTGTGATTGGTGATTCTGTAACGGATCTTGAGGCCGCTAAACTCTCTGATTTTGTCATTGCCAGAGATTATTTGCTGGACAATTGCCGTGAGCTTTCCCTTAGGCATGAATCATTTACTGACTTTTTCGACGTTATGGATATTCTGGAGAAGAGGAGGGTGCTTTCATGAGTCTTCTTGAAGAGCGTTGGAAAGAGCTTGCCGATGTGAAAAGAGAATTGGCAGTAAGAGACTGGTTTCCTGGAACAAGCGGGAATTTAGCTATTAAAGTAGAGGATCATCCTGTCACTTTTTTAGTAACGGCGAGCGGCAAGGATAAGCGGAAAGAAACCGATGAAGACTTCCTTCTCGTGGATGCGAAGGGCAGGGCAATTCATTCAAATGGTTTAAAGCCTTCAGCTGAAACGCTTTTGCATGTCGAAATTTATGAAAAGACAAATGCCGGGTGCAGTCTCCATGTTCATACAGTAGATAACAATGTGATTTCCGAGGTTTATGGCGATGCGGGGGAAGTGACTTTTCAAGGGCAGGAAATCATAAAAGCCCTCGGAAAATGGGAAGAGAATGCCAGTGTCACAGTGCCCATCATTCCAAATTATGCGGACATACCTCATCTTGCTGAAACCTTCTCGAGATATGTAAGCGAGGACACTGGGGCTATATTAATCCGGAATCACGGCATTACAGTATGGGGGAAAAATGCTTTCGAGGCTAAAAAATATTTGGAAGCTTTTGAATTTTTATTCAGCTATCAACTGAAATTGCTAAATCTTAATCTAAAATCAGTTTACAGTTAGACACATAGATTTTAATAAATGGCAGTTTTCGCAAAGATTATTTCTATTCGTATAGTTTTAGAACACTCATAAAGATTAGTTTCGTGGCATCTTTTCTGAAAAATTTGCAACTGTATTCTTGCTCTATATTCCATTTAAATGGATGAAAAGTTTAAGAAAAGAGCCTATTAAATAAACAGAAAGATTTAATATTAAAGGAGGAACACAAAATGGCAACGATTTATTTTAAACATTCACAAAAGAGAATTGAGAATCAAGAGGAAGTAGCAGCTTTTCTTGAAAAAGAAAATGTCATTTATGAAAACTGGGATGTTACAAAGCTTCCTGAACGGCTGAAAGAGAACTATTCATTAACAGATGAAGATAAAGCAGAGATCCTGGCTGTTTTTAAAAATGAAATTGCTGATATTTCTGAGCGAAGAGGATACAAAGCACAGGATATCATTTCCTTATCAGAAAGTACCCCAAATCTTGAACAGCTGCTGAAAAACTTTCAACAGGAACACCATCATACAGATGATGAAGTGCGTTTTATCGTAAGCGGACACGGCGTGTTTGTTATTCAAGGTGAAGATGGTCCCTTTTTTGATGTCGAATTGAATCCTGGTGACCTGATTTCTGTTCCTGAAAACATTCGCCACTATTTCACTCTTCAGGAGGATCGCAAGGTGGTAGCAATCAGAATATTTGTCACTGCTGAAGGATGGGTACCCATATATGAAAAGGATGAAATAAAAGCCTGAATACGATAAAAAAAGGATTGACTGGCAAGCATCAGCCTTTCTCTGTGTTATTCAGCGGAGAAAAGCTGTTTTTTGTTTTTCATTCAATCCTTTTTCCGTTGTAAACGAATAGTATTGTGGTTCGTCTATCCGTAAAAAGTCATATGTTTTTTTTCTTCTGTATAAAATTTCATGCGATCCTCCAATGTACCTGTATGCAGTTCAAATTTATGTCCATCTGGGTCAGAAAAATAAATGGATGCTAAATCCTTTTCATTCCTTTTTCGGCCGGGAATAATGAATACTTTCAATTCATCCAATTTCTTTTTCCAGCTTTGAACATCCTCTTTAGCAATGGAAAAAGCAATATGGGTGTATGACTCATAAATCTCCTTCCTTGGTATTTCTTTTTCTTCGTTCAAGGCAATCTACAAACCGTTTAAATCAAAATAGGCAGTTGATTTTCCCTCCACAAGCAGTTTAGCACCTAATACTTTTCTGTAAAACGCTATTGAATGAGCCAAATTAGATACTGAAAACGTTAAATGATTAATCGAGTTAATTTTCATAAATAGTCTCCTTTTTGCATTTATTATTAAAGTAATGTAAAAAACGATAAAAATACAGAAAAATAAAAATTTTCTTTACTCTTTTGTGAAGGCTGTGGTAAATTCTTTACAATCCCTTATGATAAAAGGAGGATTCCGATGAAAATCCGATATAACTATGTGAAAAAAGAGGCAGTAAAGTACTGTGAACTTAACAGTACCCTGAAGGAAGCATATATGCTTTTAAAAGAAACAGGCTATCGATGTATTCCTGTCCTTAGTGACGAGGGAAGAAAGTTTGAAGGACTTATTTATAAAGTACATGTTTTAGAATATTATTTTGAGCAGGAAGGCAAGGATGATGATTCAATAGACCCTCTTGTTACCGAAAAAGAGAGTTTTGTGAATGAGAATGATTCTTTTATAAAAATTTTTATGACAATCAGAAGACTTCCTTTTCTAGGTGTTTTAAATGAAAATGGAGAATTTTCGGGTATTATGACTCATGCAAACATTATGGACGTATTGGAAGACTCATTCGGAATGAAAACAGGCGGTTATTTGCTGACTGTTGCTACAAAAGAACACAAGGGAGCTATTAAAGAACTGGTTTCGACAGTGAAGGACGTTAACATTGAAGGAATGCTGACTTTGGACAATGGAGACTATCTAAGAAGAATTGTGGTAAACCTTTCCCACGAATTATCGAAAAAAAAGCTTCAAAAAATTATCAGCAAGCTTGAAGAAAAAGACTTCCGCGTCACTTTTGTAGATGATGTGACCCAGAAAGAAACAGCTTCTGCAAAGTAAATAAAAAAATAGCACTGTAAAAGTGCTATTTTTTTATGGCTCTATTCATAAACTTTGTTTTTTTCACTTAAGTGAATTTAGAACAAAGCTATATCTCCAAATTTAAAGAAAAGATGCCGCGAATCCAATCTATATCCGTGTTATAAACCCATACGAATAGCAACAAATCTTTACACAAACAGGCTTTTTTATTTGCGTTAGTTATTTTTCCACTTCTGTATGGTCAATCGTACGATCCCTCTGTTCTTTCCATTTTTCAAAATCATTTAGGTCTTTGCCGATCTGTTTAACGACAAAGGCTATAACTGCTGCATCATCCAAAATTCCGAATCCGAAGATAAAATCCGGGATAAAGTCGAGAGGGGTAACAAAATAAAGTATAGCAATAACAATCATTATGAGAGATTTCCTTGGGAAATGAGGATATTCTCCTGTTTTCCAAGCCTTCAAAGCTTCTGCCAGCAGGGTAAGCCTTTGCCATACAGATTTGAGAGAACCCCTGTTTTTGCTTGCTTTTACAGCAGCATTCTTTAAAAGACCTTCTGTTTTTTTCTTATCATTAAGATAAGCTTTCGCCCTAGGGGCATATTTTTTTAGTATCCGATTGAACATGCTCTCACCTCATAAACCAAAAAATATGTTTTTTATTTATTTATCCTATATAAAAATGTTTAAACTTGTAAATGAATGGGAAAAAGATCTGAAAAGGAAATAGGAGTAAATATACAAAATATTTATTTTTTGGGAATTATTGATTCTATTCTATTTACAATTTTATTGGAATCTGTAATAATGCACAAGTGCCCTTTTAATAAACTATTTTTTACTCTACTTGATGCTTTTTACAAAACAAAGCTGCTATCTTGTTTCAATTACAGGGCATTCTGTATTAAATTTATACCATATTTACATGGAGGGATACAAAATGGCTGATTCAATTCAAAAGGACGAATTAATGAAAAGGATTGCCGAAAAACGAAAGCTTATGATCAATGCAGCAGAACTCAATGGCTATACGAGTGGTGAAGTAGTGAAATACAGCCAGCAGCTGGATATGCTATTAAATAAATATCAGCAGATTGAGCTTGAAGAAAAAAATAAAACAAACGGGCCTTTTCGAGTTTTTGTGACAAAAATGAAATCTTTGACATTTCAAGAACCAGTTGTTTATCAAACCGCTGAAAAATAAATAGATTTTCTTCACAAATACCTCCTAATTAAAAAACCCTGATTATTCCCAGATGATAGGCGGTTTTTAAAGCATTAATTACAGCCTTCTTTAAGGAAAAATGATAAATAGCCCTCTTCTAATTTTTTTTCCCTCTAAATATAAAAAGGATTTTTATGCCTTTTTTTCATTCCCTAAATTCCGACAATTTCATTTTACATCGCAAAAAATGTCAATTCTGACAGAAATTTTTCAATACACTCGTCCTTTACGCTTTTGGATATTTTTGATAAGTTTAGATTGAAATGAGAAAACAGCACGGGTTTTAAGGGGGAGCAGAATGAAATATCGACGTCTGGGCCATTCTGGCTTAAAAGTTTCTGAGATTAGTTTGGGAAGCTGGCTTACATTTGGAAATACAATAAATGCAGGACAGGCTGAATCAATCATACATAAAGCATATGAATCAGGGATCAATTTTTTTGATTGTGCGAATGTATATGCAGGCGGTGAAGCAGAGAGAGTGATGGGAAAAGCTCTTAATTCCTTCCCGCGAGAATCCTTTGTTGTCACCACGAAAGCGTTTTGGCCAATGGGAGAAGGGCCAAACGATAGAGGCTTATCAAGGAAGCATATTATTGAACAGGTTCATGCAAGTCTCGCAAGGATGGAACTTGATTACGTTGATGTCTTTTACTGCCACAGATATGATCATGAAACACCTTTAGAGGAAACGCTTCGTGCAATTGATGATTTAATAAGGCAAGGGAAGATCCTTTATGCAGGCGTGAGTGAGTGGACAGCTGCTCAAATCCAGGAAGCAGTTAGTATTGCGGACCGCTTTTTATTAAACCGCATTGTGGTTAATCAGCCGCAATATAATATGTTTCATCGTGATGCAGAAGAAGAAATCATTCCAATGAGTGAGAAGAACGGGTTATCACAAGTGGCATGGTCACCGCTAGCACAAGGTGTTCTAACCGGAAAGTACAAAGAAGGCAAAATTCCTCAAAATAGCAGGGCCGCAAATGCAGAGGTCAACTCATGGGTAAAGAAAATTATAGATGATATTGTTACGCGAAAGGTTGAACTTTTAGAAGAAGTAGCCAACAACCTAAATATAACTATGGCTCAGCTTGCTCTCGCCTGGATTTTACGTCAGCCGAATGTTGCAAGTACTCTAGTAGGTGCCTCGCACCCGGATCAGATCGTGGAAAATGTTCAAGCATCTGAAGTGATTCTATCCTATGAAGTTCTTCAGCGAATTGAAGAAATATTGGCAATTTAATTATTGAAAAACCGAAGAAACTCCCGAAAAGGAGTTTTTCTTTCTTTGATAAATATTCCTCGTGCGCTTGTCGGGACTAAACGCGTGCTTCCGCTTTTGAATCCGTCCAGCTGCAGTACGCAGCCCCTCGAGGTCGCTTCAGAAAATCCAGCAAAGTCAAAAAACGACTTTGATGGATTTTCCTCCAGCGCTTGTCGGGGCTAAACGCGTGCTTCCGCTTTTGAATCTTGACATATTGTTTTTTTTCATCTATTATTATTCTGAATTCAAGATATTTTATTATTTAAAGGATTGATATTATGAACCATTCTGAACACTCTTTAAAGTCATTTGTAGTCCTTTCCAGAGCCTATCGCTCTATTAATGATTTGGCTAATAAACATATTACAACCTTTCAATTAAATCCTACTGAGTTTGCTGTTTTAGAGCTGCTGTACCATAAAGGAGATCAGCCTCTTCAGCAGATAGGCGGAAAAATCCTTCTCGCTAGCGGAAGCATCACTTATGTAGTGGACAAGCTTGAGCAAAAAGGATATTTAGCAAGAAAAGCATGCGATAAAGACAGAAGGGTCACATATGCACATATAACAGAAGAAGGAAAAAAATTGATGGAAGAAATCTTTCCTTCCCATCAGGAGAAAATTGATGATATTTTCAGTGTCCTTTCTGAGGATGAAAAAGCACAGCTGATCCAGCTTTTGAAAAAAGCCGGCTATAATGCAAAAGAACTTTCTTAACAAGCAGCTCATTTAGTTGAGCTGTTTTTTTATTCTCTTTTTTCGTTGAAGGATTTTCTTTCATTTTGCGACAAACCAGGACTTTATAGCCTTTTTAATAAAAAAATTAGGGATTCAATCATTAAATAACACTATCCAAGAAGCTGAATTTCCCTTGTTTCAGTCTTAATTTGCGAAAAGATAAGCCGCTGGAAGGAGGAGATTTTAGTGGCGTTACCGGATAAAACTGCTGGTACGCTCATCGACCTATATCTTTTAGAACTGGTATAGATTGGGTGATGGAAATATAATTATATTATAAAAATAAGTTCGCTTCTATTTCTACTAAACAAAAAGCTTCCTTTTTATATAGTAAATCTGAGAAATCTCTTAAATTATCACACAAATTTCATTATTTGTTATTTGTTTGTAAAATTCTTTCCATCAAAAATATTGCTTAGGTACAACTTCTTACTTGATCTGAAAGGCAGTATGCTTATTCTATCATTTTTTAAATTTGGAAATTTTTGAATGTTAAAAAAAGTTAAATAATGCTATTATCTTCATGTATTAAACATTTTTCGCTTTGCGAGAGGAGAAGGTATAGTTGAACAAAAAGTTTACTGCAATAGTTCTTGGTGCTGCTCTTACATTAACTGGTACAATTCCAATGGCCTCAGCCTCAGCATCATCACTTCCGAAAGAAAAACAGCTTTTAGAAAAGATGCAGCTTGTTCAGCAGCAATGGGACAAGCAAAAAAGCAGCCCTTCGTTTCTATCAGGAAAATTATCTGCTCTAAAGATTCAAAAAGAATCAGAGGTTAAGAGTTTCCTAAAAGAAAACAATGCAGTATACAAAGTCGATCCGAATGCTGATTTAATTTTGGTTAAAATTGAAAAGGACAATCTTGGCTTTACACATTACAAGTATGTGCAATCTATTAATGGTGTTCCAATTGAAGGTGCAGCTTTTACAGTGCATGTGGACAAGAATGGAAATGTAACGGCTACAAATGGAACTTTGCACCCTGATGCCTCCTCTAAAGTGAAAAGTGATACAAAGGCAAAGCTTTCCTCCAAAAAAGCGATTGAACTTGCCTGGAAATCCATTAATTTAACTAAAAAGGATACGTTTGTACCTTCACCTGCAGTACCAGCTCCTCTAAAGCCAAGCAATGTAGAAAACACAACAGAAAAGCATAATCTTCTTATTTACAATAAAGACGGTCAATACCATCTGGCCTATAAAGTGCAACTCCAATTCATCAAACCTTATGGTGCAAACTGGCAGATTTTTGTCGACGCGAAGGATGGCAGTATTCTTGATTCATTAAATGCTGTAGAAGATGCAGCCACAACAGGATCAGGCTATGGTGTTCTTGGCGATAAGAAAACCCTTAACACTTATTTCTCCAATAATACCTACTATTTGTATGATGTTACAAAATCAGCACAGACCGGTGTTATTGAAACCTTTACAGCTTCGAACGGGACAAGTTTGCCAGGTTATTATTCCGTAGACAGCGACAATGCGTTTAACAGCACATCTCAAAGAGCAGATGTTGATGCCCACTATTATGCCGGAAAGGTTTATGACTACTACTACAATACATTTGGCAGAAACAGCTTTGATAATGCAGGTGCTACAATCCGGTCAACTGTTCACTACAGCAGTAATTATAACAATGCTTACTGGAACGGCTCTCAAATGGTTTATGGTGATGGAGATGGCGTAACATTTACATCACTTTCCGGAGCACTTGATGTTGTGGCGCATGAGTTAACACATGCAGTGACTGAAAGAACAGCCGGCCTAAATTATTCTTATCAATCAGGAGCACTGAATGAATCAATCTCCGATACATTTGGTGTCTTTAATGATCCAGGAGACTATTTAATGGGAGAAGACGTTTACACTCCAGGTAAATCAGGGGATGCTTTGAGAAGTTTGTCAAATCCGGAAGCATATGGACAGCCAAGCACGATGAGCGGTTATGTGAATACTTCTTCTGATAACGGGGGCGTTCATACGAACAGCGGTATTCCAAATAAAGCGGCTTACCTTACTATTCAAAGCATTGGTAAATCAGCAGCTGGAAAAATCTACTACCGTGCCCTTACTCAATACATGACACCAACAACTAACTTCAGCAATGCACGTGCGGCACTTCTTCAATCCGCAGCGGATCTTTACGGCAGCGGAAGTGCAACCTATAATGCTGTTAAAAGCGCGTGGGATCAAGTGCAAGTATATTAATAGAAGCGGCTCTTCCTTAATTGGGAAGAGCTTTTTCATGCTTTAGACCTAGCAGCCTTGCTTCCTTCTATAAATATCTGATAACCGTACATCAGGACAGACTTTGCAAAAAAAAGAAAGAGCAGCTGATATGGCTTCATTCTCTTTAAGCGGGAAATGCTGTATTTCGATGTAAGACCTGTAAAGGATAAACAAAAAATAACCCAAAAACGAAGTTCAACAGTAAATATATAAAAAACTTTTCATAGGTTAATTTTAAAACCCATAATGAACCTGATAGAAACGGTCCGATAATAAAGGGTGTTTCACCTGTCGAATATCTGCTGTATTTTCTCTTAAAAACCCACCATTTTCGTTCTTGGGCTACATAGCTTTCAAGCATAATAACAAAGGCTCTTTTCTTAAACTTTGTTGCTCATGACCCTATATTTAGGCCTTGAAACCATTGGCAGGGCAAACTTTAAGAAAAGATGCCCCGATGCTTGTCTAAATGCGTGATAAAAGCGTGTACGAAAAACAACTATCTCTGCGAAAACAGCCATAACAAAAGACATAAATAAAGCGGCTGGAAGAAATCTTCTTATTGATTTAAGACCTAGAAAGGGAAGTGTCCCCCATGAAATAAGTATAATTAAATGATAAAAAAGTTTTGGCTGCATTTTCATCATCCCCTTTATATAAAAAGAATGTGCATTTTTACGGGGACGTTATTCAAGGCAAAGGAAAATTAAAGAAATGCAAATAAACTGAGGCAGTGCATAAGAAAAAGAAAAGTTTTATGACTGTACAAATAAGGGTAATATATCATCATAATAAAGAGTAAAGGATGATGAATGATGATCAATGAAGATATTCGAATTCAGGCATTAGTTGAAGGGTTAAATGAGGATCTTGCAAACGAGTATGCTGCTACTATTATGTATACATACAGCGCTGCAGTAGTCACAGGTTTTCATCGCCAAGTATTGAAGCCGTTTTTTGAGGGTGAAATCACGGACGAGTCAGGACACGCATTGTATTTGGCAGATAAAATCAGAACTCTCGGAGGGATTCCGACTACAACTCCTGCTCCAGTACCTCAGCTTACAGATGTCAGAGATATTTTAGAAGCAGCAAGAGATGCTGAAGCAGATACAATCAGACGCTATACGAAACGAATAGAACAGGCTGAAGAGCTTGGATTAATCGAATTGAAATTGAAGCTTGAAGACCTAATAGCTGACGAAACTAATCACAAAGAAGAATTGGAGCATTTACTGGCAGATCCTCGTCTCGTGTAAATGCAATCAGGCAGAGGCCAATCCTGAAAGGGATTGGCTATTTTTTTGACTTTTATTACATTGTAGGAACCCAATAGTGAAGGTAAAATTAGGGAGTAGTATTTTGAGAAAAAGGATGAGGTAAATGCAAGAAAGCCCCCATATGATCATGAAGAAAAGTTTATTAGAAAAAATGTTAACGGCGGTAACATTTGCAGCTTTGCTTGGTGTTTTTCTTTATTTAGGATTGATATGGCATTCACTGCCTAAAGAGATCCCTGTACATTTTGGAATAAACGGCAAGCCGGACAGCTGGGGTCAAACTGGAATGATCTGGGTGCTTCCTGTAATCGGATTACTCTTAAGCATTGTTTTTACTGCCCTAGAAGCCTTTCCGAACATTTACAATTTTCCTGTGCCTATTACAGAGAGTAATGCAGAAAAACAATATAATAACGCGAGGATGCTGCTTTGTCTCCTTAAAACAGAAATCAGTCTCTTCTTTGTTTATGAAACATGGCAATCCGCACAAATAGCGTATGGGGCAAAACATTCTCTGGGATTATGGAACATTCCTGTTTTATTTATCGTCGTTTTCGGTACAATAGGGATCTCTATTTATCGATCAATAAAGGCAAAATAATTGTAATTATGAAACAGTATGAAAAGGTGATATTTATTGAAAATGTACATATGGCTATCGATCCTTATTATCGTGCTCCTTTTAATTCTTTATATTGTTTTTTTAGAGATTAAAATGCATCAATACAGCTCAGGCGGGATTGAAAAAAAAGCAGATTATTTATTGCAAGTATTTAGAAAAAAACAAAGAAACGATTGCCATTGCTTCTGGGGGGAAAGGCGATGGTGAAAATATTACAGAAGCGGAGGCCATCCAAAAAGGACTGATCGCACTCGGAATTTCCAAGGACAGAATTATGCTGGAACAAAAATCAACCAATACCTTAGAAAACTTTCGCTTTTCTAAGCCTTTACTAAAAGAGCATTGGGAAAGGGGAGTTGTTGTTACGAATGACTACCATTTATATAGAAGTTTGATGATTGCAAAGGATAATGGTTTGCATGCAACAGCCCTCTCAGCGAAAACCCCATCAAATATCGTTATTCAGGCTCACTTCAGGGAATATTTATCGCTTTCGAAATACTTCCTAATAGATAAACATTTGGTACGGAGCTTTAAAAGGGAATAATTATTTGCCATTTTGAAAATTTCTTTTCTGAGTAGTAGGACCCGATGAGAACTTTTATGTAGTAAAATAAAAATATGACAGAAAGATCTTCCCTTATCTGAACAGGGGAGAAAGCTTGTATAGTTGAATAAGCTCTCTTTTAGGATTATAAAAAAAGATGCCCCGAAAATTCTCTTTCTGCGTGTGAATGGCAGCAATCTTTATATAGGCTCTTTTCTTAAATTTTGTTGTTTTCCCTTCATTTAAGAGAATATAAAGCAGAAGTACAACTGCGAATATTTTAAGAAAAGATGCCACGAAGCTAATCTTTATGCGTATCTAAGACCATATGAATAGAAACAATCTATACGAAATATGTAAACAGACATAAATAAAAGCAGCAAAAAGGAGGTTCCGCCCTTATTGGCTGGAGCCTCCTTTTTTTAATCAATTCTTTTCCGGTTTCTTTTCTATAGGCAGTATAAGTATTTCAACGCGGCGGTTTTTTTGTCTGCCAGCTTCCGAACTGTTTGAAGCGATTGGTTTATATTCGCCGAATCCTTTGGCGCTGAATGCCTGCGGATCAAGCTTTTTATTTTCAAGAAGGACCTTCATGAATTCTACAGCGCGCATCACGCTTAATTCCCAGTTGGACTGGAAACGTGAATTGCTGATTGGAATGTTATCTGTATGGCCGCTTACAATAATGTTTCTTGGCGGATCTGATACTAGAAGATTGGAAATTTCAGATGGGAGATTCCGGTCATTTCGGCGAATAGTTGCACTCCCTGAATCAAACAGGATATCATCATGAATTGTAATCAGTAAGCCTTCATCTGTTAATACAGCCTTGAGTTTGCTCTGCAGATTCTTGCTCTTAATATAGGCATTTACTTTTTTTTCAACATCCCGAAGCTTTTTTCTTTCGGAACTCTCTGACTTTTGTTTTTCCTTATCAAGTTTTTCCATTTCACCTTTTGGCACAGGGCTTGGATATTCCATCACGCCTGTACCGCCTGTAAATGTGCTGTTAAAGGCCCTGGAAAGCAACTGGAATTTTTGAGCATCTATTGAACTCATGGCGAAAAGAACGATGAAAAGAGCCAGCAGAAGGGTCAGGAGATCTGCATATGGAATCAGCCAAGATTCATCCATGTGTTCATCATGGTCTTTTTTCTTCCTTTTAGCCAATTTCCTGTTCTCCTTCTGTCTTAAGTTTTGCCCGTTCATATGCTGGAAGGTATGTAGCGAGTTTTTGCTCGATTGCTTTTGGCGCCTGACCCTCAAGCACAGACAATACCCCTTCAATCATGACCTGGCGAACCTTTGCCTCCTGTTTGGATTTCCGTTTCAGTTTATTGGCAAAAGGATGCCATAGAACATAACCTGTAAAAATACCCAAAAGAGTGGCAACGAAAGCAGCCCCTATTGCGTGTCCTAATTCATTTGTATTGTCCATATGAGACAAAGCTGCAATTAATCCGAGTACTGCTCCCAAAACTCCCAGAGTTGGCGCATATGTGCCCGCTTGGGTGAAAATAGCTGCACCTGAATGATGCCTTTCTTCCATTGCTTCTATCTCTTCCTGCATCACATCTCTGATAAATTCAGCATTTTGGCCATCCACAGCCATGCTGAGTCCGTTTTTCAGAAAGGGATCATCAACATCTGATATCTTTGCTTCAAGGGCAAGAAGTCCTTCCTTTCTGGCAACCTGTGCCCAATCTGAGAACAAAGGAATTAATTCCTGTATGGAAGGAATTTTCTTTTCTTTAAATAGAATACCGAAAAGCTTAGGTAGGTTTTTCAGCTCGTTTTTTGGAAAAGCAATGGTCACTGCACCCACTGTACCGAGCATAATAATCAGCAGGGCAGCGGGATTTAATAGAACCATAGGGCTTACCCCTTTAAATACCATCCCAACACCAACAGCTATAAATGCAATAATAATCCCTAATAATGAAGTTAAATCCATTGTTCACCTGTTCCTTTATCTCTTTCTTTACTTTTCTTATCGACACATTTTGCAAAAATCTTTAGGAAAAGTCCTGAAAATCTGAGTTGATAGTCAAAAGGAAATTTAGGATCAAGCATCGAATAATATGTTAGATGGCATAGATTAAGGAGGATTTTTAGATGAAATTTGAAGAATATGAATACAAAAGGCCGAATCTAGAAGAAATAGAAAAAGAATTTCTTGGATATCTTGATGAATTTAAGCAAGCTGATACATATGAAGAGCAAGATGAGGCTATGAAAAATATATACGAAAACCGAAATTATACAGACACGATGGCAAACCTTGTTTACATCAGGCACTCCATTGACACAAACGATGAATATTATAAAGAAGAACAAGACTTTATTGACGAACTAGAGCCTCATTTAAAAAAACTGCAGTCAAAATTCTACCAGGAGCTTGTCCAATCGAAATTCAGAAGCGAATTAGAAGAAAAGTGGGGAAACCAGCTATTTGGACTTGCTGAGAGCCAGCTCAAAACATTTTCTGACGACATCCTTCAGGATTTGCAGCAGGAGAATAAGCTTTCTAGTGAATACACAAAGCTTGTGGCGTCTGCGAAAATTGATTTTGACGGTAAAGAATATACGCTTGCCCAGCTGCAGCCTTTAATGGAATCAACTGATCGTGATGTAAGAAAGAGAGCGAATGAAGCCAGATTCCAATTTTTCTCTGGAAACGGTGAAAAATTTGATCATATTTATGATGATCTTGTAAAACTCAGAGACAAAATGGCTAAAAAGCTTGGTTTTTCAAACTTCATCGAACTCGGTTATGCCAGAATGAACAGGCTGGACTATGATGCCAAGATGGTAGAGGTATTCAGAGATCAAGTAGTGAAAAGCATTGTGCCTGTTGCAAGCAAGCTGTATGAAAGGCAAAAAAACAGAATAGCCCTTGATACGTTAAAATATTATGATGAGCCTGTAGAATTCACCTCTGGCAACGCCGTGCCAAAAGGTGATCCAGAATGGATCGTGCATAATGGAAAACAAATGTATAAAGAGTTATCAAATGAGACAGATGAGTTTTATCAATTTATGATTGAAAAAAATTTGCTGGATCTGCTTGCAAAGAAAGGAAAAGCTGCAGGCGGATATTGCACTTACATAGCAGATTACCAATCACCCTATATTTTTGCTAATTTTAACGGAACCGCTGACGATCTTCGGGTATTAACACATGAAGTAGGACATGCCTTTCAGGTTTTCATGAGCAGAAGCTTCGAGGTGACAGAATATCAGTTTCCTACCTATGAATCATGTGAGATTCATTCCATGAGCATGGAGTTTTTTACATGGCCTTGGATGGAATTGTTCTTTAAAGAAGATACCGAAAAGTATAAGTTCTCTCATCTGGCAGGGGCATTGTTATTTATTCCATACGGAGTGGCAGTAGATGAATTTCAGCATTTTGTATACGGAAATCCGGAAGCATCTCCTGTAGAACGCAGACAAGCCTGGAGGAAAATTGAAAAAAAATATCTCCCTCATAGAGATTATGACGGCAATGAATACTTAGAGAGCGGCGGATTTTGGCAAAAGCAGGGACATATTTATAATTCTCCGTTTTACTATATCGATTATACTCTGGCCCAAATTTGTGCTCTTCAATTTTGGAAAAGGCTTCATGAAAAGAAAGAAGAAGCATGGGAGAATTATTTGAATCTTTGCAAGCAGGGCGGAAGCAAATCATTTCTTGCATTGGTGGAAGAAGCAAAGCTTCAATCTCCGTTTGAAGAGGGCTGTGTAAAAGAGGTTGTAAACGATATAGAAGCATGGCTGAACAGTGTGAATGATCAAGCTCTTTAATAGGGACTGCTTAATAAGCGATAAGGATCAGCCGGGTCAGTCACTTTCCCGGCTGTTTTCTATAGGGGGAATATAATGAAGATATTGCAGGTCAATTTAGTAACTCATCAAATTGAGGAAATGAAGGAGTATTACACAAACATGCTTGAGATGAAGCTTTCCTTTGAGCGGGAAGACAGTTTTGCGGTATGGGCAGGAAATACAAGGCTCGTTTTTCAAAGTACCGAAGAACAGCCGTATTACCATCTCTGTTTTAGAACCAATGACAGGTATTTTGAAGAAATGTACAAAAAACTGAAACCTCAGCTCCTGTCAGATGATAAAGGAGAAACAAAGCTTTATTGGGAAGGAAACCAATGTTATTTTCTTGATCCGGATGGGAATGTCCTGGAGATGCTTGTTCGTTTTCCTGAGGATCAAAATAAAAAATGGTATGACGTTGGGGAAGTCGGACTCCCCTCAAAAAATGTGGATGAACTAAAAAAGGAACTTCTAACAAGCATTAATAATCATTTTCAAGAGAAATTGGATGATTTTAGATTTTTTGGAGATGAAAAAGGGGTTTTCGTGCTTACAAAGGAAGGAAGACCATGGTACCCGACAGAGAGGCCTGCATCTGTTCATCCGTTAGAAGTTTATATTGCTGGCAGCAGGGAAGAGAAGATACAATCAAAATCCTATCCATACACAATCGTTACAAAAAAAGAGTGGGATGGCAGAGTGCCGGTTGTGCAAATGAGGATTGCCAGGCCGACTGATAAATTGAAAGACATTATTCAGTTTTATGAAAAAGGTCTTGGCCTGGTAAAAGTGGGAGGATTCAAAGGGAAAGACCATCATGGATATGAAGGGGTTATGTACGGACTTCCAGGAACTGGTGTTCATCTTGAATTTACCACTCATGAAGAAGGCACTCCGTGTCCCGCACCTACAGAGGATAATTTGCTTGTATTGTATATTCCTGATAAGGATGCAATTGAGCAGATTTTTAGTAATTTAAAAAAACTGGGTTATTTGGCAGTCGAATCTGAAAATCCATATTGGGATGCAGATGGGGTGACGATTGAAGATCCTGATGGCTGGCGGCTTGTCCTGATGAATACAGTTGGTATTGGATAAAAAAAGCGTAAGGCACCCGTTATCGGCGCCTGGAGCTGGATTCAGTGCGCAAACTGTGTAAAGAAATATTATAAATTCTGATAGAATAAAAAAAGCGTTTGAGCTAATGCTCAAACGCTTTTTAAATCTTACTTCACAACTATTTCGCCATTTTCCAATTCAACATGAAGAACTTTTTTATCGTTTTCTTCTAGTAAAACATCTGCAATTTGGTCTTCAAGCTGTTCTTGAATCACTCTGCGCAGCGGGCGTGCACCAAATGCAGGATGGTAGCCAAGCTCTGCAAGCTTTTCTTTCACCTCATTGCTGACAATAATTTCCATATCCTGTTCGCTTAATGCCATGGAAAGATCTTCAAGAAGAATATCAACAATTTTCAACAGATCTTCTTTTTCCAGTGAATCAAATTCTACAATGGCGTCAAATCGGTTTAGAAACTCAGGTTTAAAGAAAGAACCAAGTGAATCAAGAATACTGCTTTCTTTAACTGCAGATGATCCAGTGTTAAAACCAACGGACACTCTTTTTTCACCTGTGCCTGCATTACTTGTCATGATGATCACTGTATCTTTAAAGTTTACCGTTCTTCCCTGACTGTCAGTTAAACGTCCATCTTCAAGTATTTGCAGGAACATATGCTGAACATCAGGGTGAGCTTTTTCTATTTCGTCCAGCAAGATAATGCTGTAAGGATTACGGCGCACTTTTTCCGTTAATTGACCTGCTTCCTCATGGCCGACATAACCTGGAGGTGAACCGATAATTTTTGAAACAGCATGTTTTTCCATATATTCGCTCATATCAAGTCTGATCATAGATTCTTTAGAGCCAAACAATTCTTCAGCAAGCGTTTTGGTAAGCTCTGTTTTCCCTACGCCAGTAGGTCCTACAAAGAGGAAGGAGCCTATTGGGCGGTTTTTTGATTTTAAGCCTGCACGGCTTCTTCTTACAGCTTTTGCAACTTTTGTAACAGCTTCTTTTTGGCCGATGACTTTTCGGCCCAGATTTTCTTCAAGGTTTTTCAGTTTTGCCTGTTCATCCTGGTGAAGTTTGCCGACAGGAATGCCTGTTTTCTTTTCAATGATATGCTGAATGTCTTTTACATCAACGATTACTTTGTCTTCAGAAGCAGTTTTTTCCAATTGTTTTTCAAGAATGATCTCTTCTTGACGAAGTTTTGCAGCTAATTCATAATTTTCCTTTGATGCTGCGTCTTCTTTTTCCTTAGAAATCTGGGCTAACCGTTCATGAACGGATGCTTCGCTTGCCCGATCCAGCTTCAAGTTGGCTTTAGATCCTGCTTCATCAAGAAGATCAATGGCTTTATCAGGAAGAAATCGATCCTGAATATAACGGTGAGACAAAGTCACACAAGCTTTAATGGCTTCTTCTGAAAATGAAACTTCATGGTAATCCTCATACTTGGATTGAATTCCTTTTAAAATTTCAATCGCTTTTTCAATTGTTGGTTCAAGCACCATTACGGGCTGAAAACGTCGTTCAAGTGCAGCGTCTTTTTCAATCTGACGATATTCCTTCAAAGTGGTAGCACCTATGACCTGCAATTCGCCTCTTGCCAGAACTGGTTTGAGAATATTTCCTGCATCCATAGAGCCTTCAGCAGAACCAGCACCTACCACTTGATGGATTTCATCAATAAAAAGAATAATATTCTTTTTTGATTGAACCTCTTTAATCAGCTGTTTCATTCTTTCTTCAAATTGGCCCCGAATTCCAGTATTGGCTACAAGAGATGCGACATCAAGCAGGTAGATCTCTTTGTTTTTCAATTTAGCAGGCACTTTGCCTTCAGCTATTTTTAATGCTAATCCTTCTGCAACAGCCGTTTTACCTACTCCAGGTTCACCAATCAGCACCGGATTATTTTTATTGCGGCGATTTAAGATTTCACTGATTCGTTCAACCTCTTCTTCACGGCCGATAACCGGATCGATTAATCCAGCTCGTGCAGCCTGAGTAAGATTCCTTCCGAGCTTATCAATTAAGCCTCCGCCGCCACCGTTGCCTTTATGTTCAGTTTGGTAGCCTGCTGCTTCTTGCTGACCGGAAAAATCCATACCTTTAAAGAACTGATCAAAAGGAAAGGAATTGAATCCGCCGCCTCCGCTGAATCCGGAAGGAACTTCCTGTTTATATTGGGCATAGCAGGATTGGCATAGATTGAACTGCTTTTTATTCCCATTAAGTTGAACGTTTAATTGTATAGTTGCGTCATTTTCATGACAGTTTTGACATTTCATATAGGATAACCTCCTAAATATATTGACTAATTTTGACCAATTGAATATAAGTTAAAAAAGCTCAATTGGCTATTACGAGTTTATTCCTCTTCGTACAAAAGTTTAAACTTGAAAAGTGGAACAACTCATTTTGACTAACTTTGACCTTATTATACCCTGACCAATTTTGACTTTCAAGTATTTTGTTTCATTTTTTTCTTCCAGTCAAAAATACAATAGGACAGAAGGTGTGTCTTTAACTCGGTATATCAGTATACTTTGACCTTTACTGACTTTCAACTTTATTGCTTTATTTAGGGCTCTTTTCTTCAACTTTGTTGTTTTCTGTATGATGCTGAGGCAAATTGGTAGGTACATTTGCTATCAATTACGCATATCAAGTCGTATGTATGATCCAAAATAAGCCGGTAACGGTCTTCATTAAGCTTCCTTTGCTAAACGGTGCTGCTGAATATTTGTTTTAACGGCAATTAAAAGCTGCTTTTCCTTCTCGTTGATATTAAAAGGAAAAACATGAATGGCTGATTTTGCAGAACAGTCAGCTGGCCAGATCATTGAACAGTTAATTTGGGAAAGACAGCCCCTTTGAATAGGGAAGGGACCATTTAAGGTTAAATTGCACGTATTTTTGGATATTTCTGTAAATAAAAAAGTGGTGGCCTCCTTGTGTGACCACCCAAAATAATTTGAAAATGATTGATTGATATCCAAAATTTTTCAGCCCTTTTCCATTAAAATAATCGGATCGGACAGTTCATGGATAAAAGGATCGAGCTGCTTGGCTCTCTCTTTTAATGTTCTAATGATAGAAGTCATTGAACTCCCTCCCAAGAAAAATCCCACCAATTTTTTCAATAACTGTACATATACTTGCTGTTCTTTGCCGAAAAAAAGACTTTCTGTACCGACAAAGACTGACACCAGGTTACATAGCTAACATGTGAGGCTTATATTCTTTTTTTGCCAGATCCTTTTTAACAAATCTTTTTTTTCTTCTTTCTTTACAACTTGTCTCATAGAAATATAAAAGGATGCTTTCGCAAAGATATGCGCAACCCGTATGAATTAGGAAAACGAATGAAGAAAAGCTTCGTGCATCTTTACTCAAAAATTCTAAGATGGATATCTGTTCAAAATTCATTTATTCAGAGAAAAGCAACAAAGTTTAAGAAATGAGCCTTAAGAAAAGAGTCATATAAAAAGAGGAGAGAAGCAGGTGAGGCGATGAGACAAAACTTTTTTAAAGTGCTTCAAGTTGCTTTTGTTTATGTAGGCACAGTAGTTGGGGCAGGATTTGCAACTGGTAGGGAAATCGTTGAATTTTTCACAAAATTTGGACCAGCAGGAACTTTTGGTATAGTTATAGCAGGAATTCTGTTTGCTGTTCTCGGTACAAAAATGATGGTCATCTCCTCAAGAATAGGTGCCGTTTCTTTTAAAGACTTTAACCTTTTTTTATTTGGGAAATGGGCAGGCAGCTTTGTTAACGTCATTATGCTCGTTCTTCTTTTAGGAGTAACTTCTGTTATGCTCTCAGGCGGAGGAGCTATCTTTGAAGAGCGTCTTCATCTTCCATCCCAAATAGGCCTGATTGTCACAGCAGGATTGACGATGATCGTTATGATGCGCGGAGTAAAAGGATTAGTCGGAGTAAATATGCTTGTCGTTCCTATGCTATTATTGCTTAGCCTTGTGGTCACAGTTAGCTCATTTTGGGGAAACCAGCTATCTTTTATCCTGGATAAGCAAAATATTATTTCTATAAATTGGATTTTTTCTTCTATTTGCTATGCGGCCTATAATCTAGCCTTATCACAAGCCGTGCTTGTACCGCTGGCTGCTGAAGTAAGAGATGAAAAAATACTCAAGTATGGAGGCATTCTTGGAGGCATTATCTTAACTTTTATTATGCTTGGAAGTCATTTTGCCCTTCTGATGCTTCCTGATGTACTTGCATATGATATTCCAATGGCAGAGGTGATGAAAACTGTCTTCTCAGCAGCCTATTATATTTATGTATTGGTGATCTTTGGGGAAGTATTCACCTCCGTTATCGGAAATTTATATGGTATGGAAAAATTAGTCCTGCATTATATGAAACTGCCCGGGATGGTCATCGTTTGCGGGATATTAGCTGCAGCATATGCGATCAGCCTTTTTGGATATGGCAGGCTTATTTCTTCTATCTATCCGTTTTTAGGACTCATCACCTTAATTTTCCTGATCTTTTTAATATTCAAAAAAACCCCTATTAATTAGCATTATAGGATGGGAGGCAAAAAATAAATTGGACAAAATCGCAGTCATTTCTGACATTCATGGCAATATCCCCGCTTTGGAAGCTGTTCTTGACCATATAGAAAAACAGGATATACAAAAAGTTTTCTGTCTTGGAGATCTTGTTGGAAAGGGACCTGAATCAAAAGAATCCATTAATAGAATCAGAAGCGCATGCCAAAAAACCGTGAAAGGGAACTGGGATGACTTCATTATAAAAGAAACTGAATTTGAAACACTCAAATGGCATCAAGCACAGCTGGATCAAGAAGATGAAGCTTATTTGGCAAACCTTCCGTTCTCTATAGATTTCATAATGAGCGGCAAGAGTATTCGGTTATTCCATGCATCTCCTTTTAGTATTTATACAAGAGTTCAGCCGTGGGACAGCGTTGAAAAACGGGTAAGCATGTTTGAAAATACAGCGATGACAGGATTTGAAAACAAAATCCCTGACATAGTAGGGTATGGGGATGTTCATCAGGCATTTGTGCAGCATTTTTTCGGAAAAACACTTTTTAATTCAGGCAGTGTAGGAAATCCGCTTGATCTCCCACAGGCTTCCTACGCAGTTTTAGAAGGTATTTTCGATGCTGAAACACCTGAGCCATTTTCCATCCAATTGGTAAGAGTGCCTTATAATATTGAGCAATCAATCACTATTGCAAGACAAATGGACATGCCTGATCTTGAACCTTATATTAAGGAATTGAAGACATCAAGGTACCGGGGCTTGAAAGAAGATGTATAATAAAGAATAGAATTCCCCTTTAAACAGAAATGTTTAAAGGGTTTTTTCATGAGATTCCTGATAAAAAGAAGATATCCTGCAAAATGGTAAGCACAAGGACCAAAATACGGTATTTTTTAATCATTTTAGTCATATTTATTAGGAAATCGTTCAAGTATTACGTTTGACTGTTTTGTTTTTTTTAGATTATGATTCTCTTAAAGATTAGGATCGGGGTGGTTAAATGGGGCAGAAATGATAATAGGTGAAACAGCGGCAATGGCAGGCGTCTTTGAGCGACTGGCTTATGACGATCTGATGGTATGGACTGCTGTATGGTGCCCGTGCTTTTCCAATTCCCGCTTCTGCACCGAAGGAGCCCTTGATAACTTGCAATAAACAGACAGGCGGAGGATTTGCAGCATGTTATGCAGGATATAAAAATCAAACATTCATGTTTGGTGCCGGCTTTCTTGCATTGTCCGGATTGCTGTAAGAAAATGGCTTGTCATATGCTGTTTTCACAATTAATGAGGTTTGCCGCATAGGTTATAAAGAAGAATTAATTAAGATTAATGAAAAACATTGGATATTTTCTATTTAAAAACTCAGGAGGTGACCTCCTTTTCCGTTCATACGGAAACAGGAAACTACTTGGACATAGTAAATTTGGTGCTTATCGCACTATTGATTGCCTTGACCGGATTTTTTGTTGCATCGGAATTCGCTATTATCAGGGTAAGAAGTTCGCGTATCGATCAACTGGTTGCAGAAGGCAATAATAATGCACTTGCAGCGAAAAAAATCATTCAAAATCTGGATGAGTATTTGTCCGCCTGCCAATTAGGAATTACAGTAACAGCTCTTGGGTTGGGTTGGATTGGCGAATCAACATTGGAACATTTATTAAGCCCTTTATTTAATAAAGCAGCGGTTTTAGCACCGATATCACCGATTCTATCCATTCTTATTGCTTTTGCTATTATCACATTTCTTCATGTGGTGATTGGGGAGCTTGCGCCGAAGTCACTGGCTATTCAAAAAGCTGAATCCATCAGTTTGTGGTTTGCAAGACCACTGATTCTTTTTTATCGTATTATGTATCCTTTCATCTGGGCTTTAAACGGATCAGCCAGGTTTATTACCGGCTTGTTCGGTTTAAAACCGGCTTCTGAGCATGAGGATGCCCACAGTGAAGAAGAACTGAGAATTATTTTGTCTGAAAGCTTTAAAAGCGGCGAAATTAATCAGTCAGAATTCAAATATGTTAACAAAATTTTTGAATTTGATAATCGGATTGCAAAAGAAATCATGGTGCCGAGGACTGAGATTGTCTCCCTGGCAATTGATGAACCTCTTGAAGAACACCTTAAAACAATGAAAAATGAGAAATACACTCGTTACCCTGTCGTGGACGGGGATAAAGACCATATTATCGGTTTGGTCAATATAAAAGAGGTTTTTACTGATCTTATTCAAAATAAGCAAACAGGGCGCTTATCTATTCAGCAATATATGAGACCCGTTATTCAAGTCATCGAATCAATTGCCATACATGATCTGCTTTTGAAGATGCAAAAAGAACGGATTCATATGGCAATTCTGATTGATGAATATGGAGGTACGGCTGGATTGGTTACTGCTGAAGACATTCTGGAGGAAATAGTTGGAGAAATTCGGGACGAATTTGATTCAGATGAGATTCCATATATCCAGAAGGTCAATGAAGATAAGTATATCCTTGATGGAAAAGTTCTTGTAAGCGAAATTAATGATCTATTCGGTCTGGAAATTGACGACAAAGATGTCGATACGATCGGCGGATGGATTCTTACCGAGAAATACGATATTCAAAAAGGGGAAGTCATTGAACTTGCCCCCTATACATTCCGCGTAAGGGATATGGCAAATCACCATATTCAGTACTTGGAAATGACACGTATTCCTAAGGAAGAGCCACGGACAATTCTTGAAAATCCGGGAATGGCTGCTTCCCCGCAATAAGTGAAAACACCTGAGAAATCAGGTGTTTTTTTCTGCATGTTTTTCAAAGGTACTTTTCTTAAACTTTGTTGTTTTTTCATGCAATTAAGTAATATATAGCATAAATACACCTGCGTTGAAAAGATGCCACGAAGCTAATCTTTATACGTGTTTTAAGACAATACGATTAGCAACAATCTTTGCGAAAACAGCCTTATCACAAATAGAAAAAACCCACAAAGGAATGGGGGAAGTGCAGTTAGGGGATAAATAGGATAAATCGAACAGAAAGGGAGTGGAAAAGTGAGCAAGCCAAAAAGCCGGGAGGAACGAGAGTGGAAGCAAAGGAAGGAAAAGCAAAATCCTCATGGAGAAATCAAATCGCTGAAAGAATTAAGCGGTGAAGTTAAAGATTATAAAGATGACAAGCTTTAAAAAGCAAGGCTCTTTTCTTAAACTTTGCTGCCCATGACCCTATATTACGGTTAATAAACCAACGGCAAGGCAATATTCTTTAAAAAAAGATGCCCCGAAGCCTTGGCTGAATGCGTGATAAGAGCTTGGACGAAAAACAGCAATCTTTGCGAAAACAGCCAAAAGCAAGGCTCTTTTCTTAAACTTGTTAGCCCATGACCCTATATTACGGTTAAACAAACCATTGGCAAGGCATATTCTTTAAGAAAAGATGCCCTGAAGCCTTGGCTGAATGCGTGATAAGAGCTTGGACGAAAAACAGCAATTTTTGCGAGAACAGCCAAAAGCAAGGCTCTTTTCTTAAACTTTGCTGCCCATGACCCTATATTACGGTTAACAAACCATCGGCAAGGCAATATTCTTTAAGAAAAGATGTCCCGAAGCCTTGGCTGAATGCGTAATAAGAGCTTGTACGAAAAACAGCAATCTTTGCGAAAAATCCAAAAGCAAAGACTGCTGATACCAATCGGCAGTCTTTTTTGTACTTAAATCAGTTTTCACATTGAATCAAGCTCCAGGCACCATCGGCTCAAGTTCATAAGCCAATCTGTCTAGAAGGTTAAAAAACAACCTTCAAGCCAAGCTTTACTTGTGCTTTTCCTTGAAGCTACCGCTTTTTTTAGTGCATATAATTTTTTCTATTCACACACACTAATATGGAACAATGAACAAAAAGACATGAGCGGAGCAATCTTATGACGATTCGCAGGTATGCAGCATTCATTAATCCGATAACAACAAACATATTTCATTTAAGAAATCCGTGGATCATAGCATGGTGGTCAGCTGCATTTCCGGGCTTTGGCTATTATTTGCTTGGCAAATATTTAACCGGTTTTATTCTTATGCTCTGGGAAGTATTAATCAATAATTACTCACATTTGAACGAAGCTATCTTTTATAGCATGATTGGAAAATTCGATACAGCAAAGCTAGTGATTTCAGAGGACGGGCTTTGGCTCTACATAACTGTTTATGTTTTTAATATTTGGGACAGTTACAGACGGGCTGTGGAATACAACAAATATTATGTTCTGTCCTGCAGGGAGGGTTACCATATAGCCATGAGGAATATGTCTTCCCTTGAAGTAAACGTACTGGAAAAAAGAAAGCCATTTTGGGCACTTTTTTGGTCATCGCTGACACCAGGACTAGGCCATATTTATTTAAACAGACTGCCTTCCATCATATTCGGCTTAATCCTGTGGATATATGTAGCATACCACTCTCATTTGTATCAATGCATTTTCTATACTGCCTCCGGAAGGTTTTCTGATGTTCATCAAATAGCGAACCCGCAGCATTTTTTGTATATACCGTCTTTGTTTGTCTTTATTATTTATGACTCATACATCAATACAGTTGTATACAACAAACTGATGGATAAAGAACAGGGCAAGTATTTGAAAAAAGAGTATCAGCATCCCCGCTTTAAAATGCCCTTTTAAAAGGTTGGGTTTTAGATGAATTATATATTTTCAACGTTTTCTTATTCCACAAGCCTTGAATTGGCCCTAAGTGAACTTGAACGGAATGGACTCTGCAAAACTGCGATAATGGTCGTTCCTCTTATGGAAAGAGATAGCGAAATTCATATCATTGACAAGAAATATTACAATGACGGAAAAAGCATGGTAGACCTTGCTGCCGCTTTCGGAGCTGTTTTTATGATGCTTGGAGTGATTTTCGGTCTTCACCTTTATTTGGGACCAGTCCTTTGGGGATTGATCGGATTAATTACAGGGCTGTTATTTGGTTATTTACTAAGTTATATTAACTTGAAAAGAAAAGGAAAAAAGCTTAATCAAAATAATCGGCAGGGAAACGTTATCGTTTTGATCCGCTGTACTCCGGATCTTTTATCCAGAGCTGAGGATATTCTATGGACATTTGGGGCATACGGTGTTGGAAGGCTGGAAATGGAAGAGGATTCGACTTAATTATTAGTTGGCAAACTCTCATTGCCATGTTATAGTGGAATAGCTAAAGGCTGTTTTCAATAAATAAGAAAAGAGCCTAACTGAAAAACGAATAGTAAATTCTGCATGATAGCAGGAGAGGTTCTAGCACAACCCTCTATAAAAAACTAAGGACTATATCCTTGGATATGGTTTTTTTTATCGTTTTTATAGAATTGTTCTGCACCTCGTTTATGTACGGGTGCTTTTTTTGTTGTATAAGAACCTCCAATACTAAAGGAGGAACCAGCTTGAAAAATGATAAGGCAATCGTAGTCTTCAGCGGAGGACAAGATAGTACTACCTGTCTTTTCTGGGCTTTGGAAAATTTTAAAGAAGTTGAAACGGTTACATTCAATTATAATCAAAGGCATAGCCTTGAAATAGAAGCTGCAAAATCAATTGCTGCAGAAGTTGGGGTAAGGCACCATCTGCTTGATATGGCGCTCCTTAACCAGCTTGCTCCAAGTGCATTAACGAGAGATGACATTGAAATTGAAGAAAAAGAAGGCGGGCTGCCTTCAACCTTTGTTCCCGGAAGGAATTTGCTTTTCCTTACCTTTGCATCCATTCTTGCAAAGCAAGTTGGAGCCCGCCATATCGTAACAGGAGTTTGCGAAACCGATTTTAGCGGCTATCCGGATTGCAGGGACCAATTTGTTAAATCCTGCAATGTCACCATTAATCTTGCTATGGATGAACAGATGGTCATTCATACACCGCTTATGTGGATTAATAAAGAAGAGACTTGGGAGCTTGCTGACAAGCTTCATGCGCTGGACTTTATTCGCGAGAAAACGTTAACCTGCTATAACGGTGTTATAGCGGATGGGTGCGGAGAATGCCCGGCATGCAGGCTGAGAAATAAAGGATTGAAGGATTACCTTGCCAAAAAAGAAGGTGCAGGCAAATGATCCATCAAATTTATCCACAAGTAAACCATCCGTTTTCTTATGAACTTAATAAAGACATGCATCTATCAGCTGCTCATTTTATTCCGCATCATGACGCAGGAAAATGTCAGGATATGCACGGGCACACTTATTTTGTGAATGTGACGATTGCAGGGGACGAGCTTGATGAATCAGGATTTTTAGTTAATTTCAAACGCATTAAAAATCTGATTCATGGACGGTTTGATCATAGTGTTTTAAATGATGCAACAGACATCTTCAGCGGGGAAAACGGCAATCATTTTCCAACAACTGAGGTTGTTGCAAGAAAAATATATGAGATTATCCAAGAGGATCTCGATACTCTTTCCCATAAGCCAGTTTGTGTTCAAGTGTTTGTCAGAGAGACACCAACGAGTTATGTCGTATACCGGCCAAAGCAGGTGAAATCCCATGACTAAAACGGTTCCTGTTCTTGAGATTTTCGGTCCTACCATTCAGGGGGAAGGAATGGTCATAGGCCAGAAGACGATGTTCGTGAGAACGGCTGGCTGTGATTACTCCTGCAGCTGGTGCGATTCTGCTTTTACTTGGAACGGGACAGCAAAGGATCAAATTCGTCAGCTGACTGCTGAGGAAGTATATAAGGAGCTTAAAGCGCTTGGAGGAACCCGGTTTTCCCATGTAACCATTTCAGGAGGCAATCCCGCATTGCTGAAAAACCTGGATGCTCTTATTGACCTTTTGCACCAGAATGACATAGCGGTAGCACTTGAAACACAGGGCAGCCGCTACCAGGAATGGTTTTTGAAAATTGATGATCTAACGTTTTCACCTAAGCCTCCAAGCTCAGGAATGAAGACAAATTTTCATGTGCTTGATGAAATTTTTGCTCACCTCAAAAACAATGGCAGACTCCAAAATGCCAGTTTAAAAGTAGTTGTTTTTGATGATGATGATTTCAATTATGCAAAAGAAGTTCATAAAAGGTATCCTGAGGTCCCTTTTTACCTGCAGACTGGTAATGATGATATCTTTGAGCAAAATGATGAAAAGCTGATGCAGAAGCTGTTAACGAAATATGAATGGCTTATTAACAAAGTGACGGAAGCTTCCGAATTAAATAACGTCCGTGTCCTTCCTCAGCTGCACACATTTGTATGGGGAAACAAGCGCGGAGTTTAAAAAAGGAGACTTATTATGACTGGAAGAAATGAAGAAGAACTGGAAGGCGTAACATTGCTTGGAAACCAGGGAACGAATTATCTGTTTCATTATTCCCCTGAGATGCTGGAATCATTTGAAAATAAGCACCAGAACAGAGATTATTTTGTTAAATTGAACTGTCCTGAATTCACTTCGCTTTGCCCAAAAACCAATCAGCCGGACTTCGCAACAATCTATATTAGTTACATTCCTGACAGACTGATGGTAGAAAGCAAATCATTGAAACTTTATCTTTTCAGCTTCCGAAATCACGGGGATTTTCATGAGGATTGCATGAACATTATCATGAACGATCTTATTAAATTGATGGATCCCCGCTATATTGAAGTATGGGGTAAGTTTACTCCTCGAGGCGGCATCTCCATTGATCCATACACGAACTACGGAAAAGCTGGAACAAAATATGAAAAAATAGCAGAGCATCGATTAATGAATCACGATATGTATCCTGAAACAGTGGATAACAGATAAGAATAAAAAAGAATCTCTTCAAAGGGATTCTTTTTTTGCGTTTTTACAAGGGAGAGAGGCTGCTGCTAATAATTTCCGCTTGTTTGTCAATTCGTTTTGTATAACAATTGAAGTAGCAAGAAAGCAGTCAAACACTTAGGAGGGAATTATGATTAAAAAGAGATTACTACTTTCACTAATTGCTAGCTTAGCTATTCTTTTTTCTGCTGTAACCATACAGCCTTCTGTTTCAAAAGCACAAACAACAGGACATGATCCTGTTATCTTTATTCATGGTGCAGGCGGTATTGGCGCAAGCTTTTACAGTATTGAGAATTACCTGAAAACACAAGGGTGGACAGATAATGAACTGTATCCCATTGAGATGCAGGACAAAACAGGAAATAATCAAAATAATGCAAAACAGCTTGCTTCGTATGTAGATGAAGTATTAAAGAAAACAGGAAAAAGCAAAGTGGATATCGTTGCCCATAGCATGGGCGGACCGAATGCACTTACTTATATCCTTAAAGATGGCGGCGGCAATAAGGTGAATGATGTCATCACTTTTGGATCACCAAACAAAATGGTAACATCTGTTGCCCCACTTGGAACTGATCCTAATCATAAAATCTTATATACGTCCATATACAGCTCAGGCGACTATGTCGTAAATAATTGGCTTTCACCCCTTAAAGGAGCAAAAAACGTTCAAATCAGCGGTACAGACCATTTAGGAATGCTTATGAACAGTGATGTAAATAAGCTGATTAAAGAGGGATTGAACGGCGGAGGAAAAAATACGAATTAATGAAACAAGGACTGGCCTGAATAAGGCCGGTCCTTTTAAATGCGGATGCTTTTTTATTATGGCCATTCACAGGGCTGTCAAATGATAAATTTCTTCCCGCTCATTTCTGATGGAGAGCATCATTAAATCGTAAAAATTGCCCCCTGAATATTGATAATCTTTTAATATTCCTTCTTCTTCAAAGCCCATATTCTTTAATAGCATAAGGGAAGCCAGATTTTCAGGTCTTACTGTAGCACCGATGCGATGCAGATTGAGAGAGCTGTAGCCATATTGAATGGCTGCCTTCAGAGATTCACTGGCATAGCCCCTTCTCCAATAATCAGGGTGTATTTCATATCCTGCCTCTGCTCTGCAATGAATCTTGCTCCAATTATGAAATCCGATCGTTCCAATCAATACTCCTGTTTCCCGAGTGGTAATTCCCCACCTGATGGAAGTGCCGCTTGCATATCCTTCCTTGAATTTAGAAATCAATTTTTCAGCGTCAGCGGGCTGACTCATTATCTCCATTCCATAAAAAGTAATTACTTCTTCCTTTGAAAAGATTTCAAAAAGCCTGTCTTTATCTTCTTGGGTAATTTCCCTTAAGTATAGCCGGTTGGTTTCAAGTAACGGAAAACCAGTTGCTTGCATGCTTCCAACTCCTTCGTATATCTGACTCGTTTTCCTAAAATTTAAAGGCTCTTTTCTTAAACTTTGTTTTTTTTCAATCCATTTAGGCTCCTTTCTTAAACATTGTTGCTTCCTCATGTATATTAGAAGATCGCGGACCAATATATAGTTGCGAATTTTAAGAAAGGATGCCACGAAGTTAGTCTTTATGCGTGTTCTATGATCGTTCGAATAGCAACAATCAATGCGATAACATTCTCCATTTAAGTGATTTAGAGCAAGGATACACTTGCGAATTTTAAGAAAAGATGCCACGAAGCTAATCTTTATGTGTGTCCTAAGACTTTACGAATAGCAATAATCTTTTGCGAAAACAGCTAATTTAAAAAATATATTTATGCAATTATTCGGTATTTTTTTCAGATTTCCTTTTTTTCGTTAATAGATTTTAGAATTATTATGTAAATATTAATGATTTAATTTCTGATTTTTAATTAAATTCCTATTTCAGCCTATTAATGCTAGAAAATAGAAAAAAAGTAGTTCTTCTGATTCGTTTTTCAGGTATAACGCCTACAAAGCTGCCTTGCAAGCGTATTTTTTATTTGTATGAATATTCGACAGGAGGAACCACATGTTTAAAAAATTAAATATAGCACTAGGCGGCTTGCTGATTGGTTCAGCAATAGTAAGTCCGATTATAGGTGAAGCATCTATTGGAGACCAAACAGTTAAGCGGGGAATGAGCAGCAATGATATTAAAGAATTGCAAGAATACTTAATTGCTAAAAATGCTTTTCCTTATACGAAAGCAACAGGCTATTTCGGCCCAATTACAGAGAAATCGGTAAAAGAAATTCAAAAAAAATATCACTTGAAAAAAGACGGTATCGTTGGGAAAGCAACAGCCGGCAAATTGAAGGTATTGCATAATGGGGATGCAGGAAGGCCAGTTACAAAGCTTCAGAATCTATTAAAAGCATGGAACGCATTTGAAGGATCACCGGATGGTATTTACGGAGGCTCTACAGCTAATGCGGTTAAAAGATTTCAAAAGAAAAATGGACTGCAAGCTGATGGTATAGCGGGAAGCAGAACGATGGCCATGCTAAACAAAAAACAGGTAAGACAGAAAGTAAAAGAAATGACAGTTAACAGTACAGCCTACACAGCAAATTGCAAAGGATGTTCAGGCATTACAAAAGTAGGCATGGATCTTAAGAAATACAGTAAGGGAAAAGTTATTGCAGTTGATCCGAAGATTATTCCCCTGGGATCTGTTGTAGATGTGGAAGGATACGGAAAAGCAGTTGCAGGAGATATTGGAGGAGCCATTAACGGCAAAGAAATTGATGTGTTTAAATCCGGATTAGGCGACGCAATGGACTGGGGCAGAAAACCAGTAAAAATCAAGGTATACGAATAAGTTACATAGAAGCCGCTTGCGGCTTTTTTTTTGGACTATGTTATACAAAAATGGGAAAAACGGAAGCTTAGAGCCTCCGTTTTATAAAATCACTGGCTTGCAGCCAGGATCAATATGGAAGTATAAAACATACTAGTTATGGTCTGAACAATAAGTATTTCTTTTCCGTTTTAAAGAATTAGAGAAAGCGTTCTTATTTTTCGGAAAGAATTTTATAGTTTTTATGATTAACCACTGTACGGCTCTCAAGTTCAAGGTCTTGAAAATTTTCCATATAAGTCAGATCGACGATAACTGAATTTTCATTGACTTTTTCAACAATACCTTTTAAGCCGTTTCTAAATTCGATTAAATTCCCAACTTTGGCGATTTTCAAATTCCTCTCTCCTTCTATTTATGCAATAAACCCCCATTAGAAAATATTTTGCACTATTTATGATACAAAGTAAAGAGACAAATTAGAAAAAATTGTGAGTTTCCATTCATGAGAAAGATAGGGGAGAATGCCATATGTTATAGTTAACTGGTAAAAGAAAGAGAGGAGAATGCAAAGTGGAAAGAACAGGTCTGGTTCTTGAGGGAGGCGGAATGAGAGGCGTTTATACAGCAGGGGTATTGGAGTATTTTATGGAGAATAACCTCTATTTTCCCTATGTAATTGGGGTATCAGCAGGAGCATGTATCGCAGCCTCTTACCTGTCAAGACAAAAAGGGCGCAACCATACAGTCAATATTGACTATGTATCAGACCCCAATTATCTATCCTTTCAAAACCTTTTAAAACGCCGGCAGTTATTTGGAATGGATTTCATTTTTGATCACATTCCTAACAATCTCGTGCCATTTGATTTAGAGGGTTTTTTGCAGAGTCCTGAAACGTTTATTGTGGGAACGACAGATTGCGAGACGGGTGAGACAGTCTATTACAATAAAGAAGCGAATGGCAGAGACATTTTGACTATTCTTAGGGCTTCAAGTTCCCTTCCTTTTATTGCCCCCATTGTTGAGTATGATAATAAAAAGCTCCTCGATGGCGGAATAACGGATTCTATACCAATCAGAAAATCAGAGAACGACGGAAATAGAAGAAATTTACTTGTCCTAACAAGAAATGCCGGATATCTAAAGAAAAAACCTAAGATGGATTGGCTCGTAAGGCGCTCATTTAAAAACTATCCAAAACTCACAGAGGCCATTCTGGCACGATACAAAGTTTATAATGAAACAATGGCTTATATAGAAGAACAAGAGAAACAAGGAAACCTATTTATTATCCGTCCTTCCTCTCCTCTTGAGATGGACAGGATTGAACGAAATCCAGCAAAATTAGAAAAGCTTTATCAGCAGGGATTAAAAGATGCTGAAGGGTTATCTGATCCCTTGTTAAAATGGCTGGACAAAGAAGCATCAGAAAAGATTACAAATGAAAAGGCTCCAGCCCTCTAGGCACAGAAAATCTCTGATTTTTTGATTTCCTGGCAGGCCTAAATACAAAAAAACCGTACTTATTCCATATATTTGGAATAAGTACGGCTTTTTTCATGTTTTCCATTCTCTTTTTTACCCTATTTTTCCCCCGCCAGCTTCAGTATTCTTTTTAGATTGACGGTAAATTTGGCCATGGCTCCTTGCATTTCCATGCCAATCAGACCCGAGAATGTGGCTACATCATACCCGTATCTGTGCTTTAATTCACTATTCTTCGCCTCAATCTTATAGCGCTCCCTAGACTTCTCCTTAAAGTACTCGCTTTCCTGAAACTCAGCCTGTTGGCTGTGCACAGTTGACTTTATGGTAACTGAATAGGTCTTGCTTTTCGCCCCATCCTTGTAACACCCCTCTTTGAAAGGGCATGCCTGGCATTTCTCAATATCAAAATAGTAGGTATCTTTCTGGTTTTTTCCTACATTTCTTCCTATTCGAGCCTTCCTGATTGCGAGGTGTCCTGCTTTACAGATATACATCCCAGCGTCCTTACTGAATTCGAATTCGTCTTCCTTTGTGCGGTATCCCTGGGTAAAGTTATTGGTTTCATAGCACTAGGTTGATTGAAACGGAAGGTGCGAGACTCCTGCAGGATCAGCGGGACAGGTGAGACCCCGCAGGCGCATTAGCGCTGAAGGAGGCTCACCGCACGCCCCGCGGAAAGCGAAGCATCCTGGAGTGGAAATCAACCGGCCAATTTAACAAAGGCTATCCTTTAAAAACTTTTTCAGTGGCCTCCTCTAGGGCAGGGCCTTTTTTGTGTCAGTCTATCTAACAATAGGCATGAGATTGTTTACCTGTCTTCCCGGATGGGAAAAGAATATCATGACTTATAGCAAAGAAAGGTGATTAATGTGAAAGTACTAGTAGCAGGTGCCCACGGGGCAACAGGAAAACATCTTATCCATAAATTATCTAAAAAAGGCTATCAGCCTATTGCAATGATCAGAGATTCAAAACAGGCCGAAGAATTGGAAAGCTACGGAGCCAAAACAGTAGTGGCAGATCTGGAAGGAGATTTATCCCAAGCTGTTGAAGGAGCGGACGCGGTTATTTTTGCTGCAGGTTCAGGAAGCAAAACAGGTCCTGAAAAAACGATTGCTGTTGATCAGGAAGGCGCTAAGAGCCTTATTGATGCTGCGAAGCAGCATAAAGTGCAGCATTTTGTGATGCTTAGCTCAATGGGAGCCGATCAGCCTGATGCTGGTTCAGAAGCTATGAAAAATTACTTGAGAGCGAAAGCTATAGCTGATGAATACTTAATCCAGTCTGAGCTTTCCTACACTATCGTTCGTCCAGGAACACTATCTGATGAACCAGGGACAGGGAAAATCACTGCAGAAGACTCTATTCAAAAAAGAGACCGCAAAATTCCGAGGGAGGATGTAGCAGAGGTTCTCATTCAATCCCTTGAACTCGAAAAAACAAAGAACAAAACATTTGAGGTTTTATCCGGTGACAAAGATGTAAAAGAAGCCCTTCAGTCACTGTATTAAAGTTGAATCCTTGTCGTTTCCCTTGTAAACTGAAAATGATCTGGTTACGAGGGGGCAAAAGGCTTGGATAAAGAAGTTGTTCATAATATATTGAATCAGCTGAAGGAAAAAGAAATAAACAATTATTACGTCAGTAAAGAAGAATTCCTGAATTTCCGCGAGGTACTTGTCAAAAGAGATGATTTTAAGCATTTCAGAGGAATAGGCCAGCGCGGCGGGGCAGTAGTTTATCAATACCTTGATATACCAAGAAGCTGAAGAATGAAGGAGCAGGCCCTAACCAGGACTTGCTCCTTTTTATCATTCCGTTTTGGCTTTTATCAGCCCGTAAACATGAAGTCTGTGGACATTCTTATGAAAAGCCGCAAGTGCCCCTTTTCGCCAGTTTTTTACTGAGGCTAACGTTGTTTTTTCTCGATTGGCAATTTGCTTCAGTGTAAGTCCCTCATAACAATAGCCTTTCAGCCATTTTTGCTGATTATCTGTTAAGAAGCCTGAAAAAGACATTATGGTATTTTTTACGATTGTATCCTCATACTCCGAACATTCAGCTGCTTCCTCTGGGAAGTCAGAACTAATAATGCATTTTTCATAATATTTGCGCTGGCTGGTAAGCTCATTTAACAATTTTCCTTTCATGCAATTATAGTAATAAGAGTGAACAGAGCCTTTTTCTTTGTCAGCTGAAAGGGAAGCTTGCCAAAGAGCTTCTGAAGCGATATAAAAAAAATCCTGCTGATTTTGGTAAATATGCAATTTTTTTATTAGGTGGTAGATCATCGGAGTATATTCTCCCAGTAATTCCTCAAATTCCTTTTCCTTCATATAAACGTTCCTTAAAAGAACGCGTTCCTTTTTATTCCGCCGGTACTCAAATAGTAAAAAAGATTTTTAGTAAGGGAAAATTCCTTTTTCTTTTATTTGGAATTTGATTTGTCAGGAGTATTGGCTATATAAAATTGATTTTTTAGTAACCGTAAGCACTTTAAAAAAGAGGATTTCTTGAATAATTGCTTATTTAACTTCACACAATAAAGGCAATAACGATAAAGCCGTGGTGAAAGAGAAATGAGAAAAATGAACAAATTGGATGGCAGTGCTAAGGTTTCCATGGAAGAAGTCTTAGCTATTTTCCGTCGTTCGTCAGACTTTATCCAATTCCAGGGAGAAGGCATTGAAACTAATTATTGGGTAACTTATATCCGGACTTTAATTGATCCAGGGATTTTTCAAAAGAGTATACTGCCTTATTTAGCAAATAGAAAATGGGGAAATCTCAAGGAATTGAAAAATATGATTCCAATAGAAGATTCCAATTTAACGATTGATACTCACGTAATAAAAGAGAAGCTTAACCAGGGCTATATTATGTTAACTGAATCTCAATACGGTCTGCCCTGTCTATTAATTCAATGCACTCTAAATAAAACACGAAGTGTAACAATACCAGAAGTGGAATTCAGTGTTATTGGCCCTAAAGAGGCATTTGTAGAATCGATCGATACCAACATCAATCTTATTAGAAAAAGACTTCCTGTTGAGGAATTGAAAGTGCGGGAAATTACAGTTGGGGATGTCTCTAAAACAAAAATTGCTATTATGTATTTGGACAATATTGTCGATAAAGAAAATGTTCATACGGTGATTCAGCGGATAAGCGATATTAAGTTTGACCAAATTATCGACAGCTCGTTTATAACCCAGATTATTGCAGACAATCAGAATTCTCCATTTCCCCAGCTGCTTGATACAGAACGGTCTGATCGAACAACAGCTTCTATAACAGAAGGAAAAGTAGCTATCCTTGTTGATGGCTCACCGCACGCCTTGCTTGGACCAACAACTCTTCTGGAGTTTTTCTTTGCATTTGATGACTACTATGTCAATTATATTGTTGCGTCCTTTACAAGAATTGTGCGGCTTTTTTCAGTCGCTTTCTCTATTCTCGTTACTCCTCTATATGTGGCTGCGCTGAATTATCATTATGAATTAATTCCAAGAGACCTTTTAAATACCCTTGTTAGTTCAAGAAGGGAAGTTCCGCTTACACCGCTCCTTGAAGTTATTTTCCTTGAGCTTAGCATAGAGCTGCTTAGGGAAGCGGGAGCGAGACTTCCGACAAAGGTAGGGCAAACAATCGGCATCGTTGGAGGAATTGTTATTGGAACAGCCTCAGTTGATGCAGGACTGACGAGTAATGTGCTGCTCATAATTGTTGCCTTGGCTGCCTTGGCTTCCTTCACAACCCCTGTGTATCTCGTAAGTAATACAATCCGTTTTTTACGGTTTCCATTTTTATTATTCGCAGAATTTTATGGATTAGTGGGAATCGTGTTTTGTTTTAATTTTTTGGCCGTTCATTTACTTAGGCTAACATCTCTTGGAAGACCTTATCTTGAGCCTATTTATCCGCCAAGGTTGAAGGATTTGAAAGACAGTATCGTTCGCTTGCCTTATTCGTTATTGGATACTCATGGTCCTGTTAATTTGAGAACGCAAAAGAAAAAGCAGATAGATCCGAAAAAAGCGAAACAAAAGAGGGATATCGATGAATAGGGAGAAGGTGCAGTAAATGGAAAAAGTTCAGGAACGATTTCAGATTTCACCCTTCCTTGTTTTTTATTTAGTTCAATCCATACAGTTCGGAGTGGGGGTACTGGGCTTTCAGCGCGTCATTTCAAAAGAGGCTGGAAATGATGCCTGGGTGGTTGTTATTCTTTCTGGACTTGTGGCTCAAATTTCCTTTTGGATGATTTTCCATACGCTTAAAAAATCAAATGGGAAAAACATTGTCGATGTTCATAGAGAATATTTCGGCAAATGGGTGGGACATAGTTTAACTCTTATCCTTGTGGTGTATTATATGATGCTTGCGATAACTGTCCTGATTACCTACACCGAAATTATCCAGGTATGGATGTTTCCTGATTTAAATGTTTGGATTTTCACTTTTTTATTTTTGCTGCTTGTTTATTACATTCTATCGGGAGGATTTCGGGTCATCACAGGAATTGCTTTCCTGGGTGTCATTCTTCCGAGCTACCTGATTTTCACATTTATTTTTCCTCTTCAATACGCTAATTACCATAACCTGCTTCCAGTTTTTCACCATTCTCCGGGAGATCTTTTTGCGGGTATGTTTAAGATGACATTATCTATGCTAGGTTATGAAGCCATTCTTTTTTATTACCCTTTTATAAAAAATCCTGAAAAATCTTATAAATGGGGACAGCTAGGGATAGCTGTCACAACTTTTCTCTATTTGATCATAATGCTTGTTTCTATTGTTTATTATAGTGATGCTCAGATTGAAAAGAATATCTGGGCAACTTTGACTCTTTGGAAAATCGTAGAAATGCCTTTTGTAGAGCGGTTTGAGTACATAGGAATAGCCAACTGGAATTTAATCATTCTTCCAAATGTCTGCATCATGCTCTGGTGTGCTTCAAGAGGTTTAAAACAGATTTTCTCAGTGAGACATAAGAAAACGATTTTAATTATCCTTGTGTTAAGCTTTGTCATTCTCAATACCTTTAAAAATAGGGAGCAAATTAATATGCTGAATGACCTCTTAGGACAATTTGGATTTTATTTAACATATGTTTATGTTCCTGTTTTATTTTTATTGTCAATTGCCATTCGTAAAATAAAGGAGAAGCATAAAGGATGAAAAAAGGATTCTTGCTTGCTTTAACGATCCTATTTTTAACTGGCTGCATGCAAAAGGAAGTCATTGATGAAGTCAATTTCGTCCTGGCTATAGGGATCGATAAAGGGGAAAATGATACGAAAGAAGGAACAGATGTCATTCCTGTATATCAAAAGGATGCACCCGTCCAAAGTGAAATCATTTCTGATTCGGGCAAATATTATAGTGATATGTTTGTAAACCTTCAAAAGCAATCTTCCAATCCGCTAGTGTACGGAAAACTGGAGGTCGCTCTCTTTGGAGAAGATATGGCCAAAGAGGGCTTTTATGATATAATCGATACATTTGAAAGGGACTCAAGCATCGGTTCTCATGTATTTTTGGCTGTGGCAAGAGGCAAAGCTTCAGAAATACTAAAAGGAGATTATGGTACCCAAGGCACAGCGGATTATCTTTATAACCTTATAAAACAAAATATTGAAACCCGTGACTTGCCTGAAGAAAATCTCCATCTTTACCTTTATAATTACTTTTCCAATGGAAAAGATGTGTATCTTCCTATTTTGAAAGGTACAGGAGAAGGGAAAGTTGCCGTTGACGGCATTGCCTTATTTAAAAATCAAAGCATGGTAGGAGAGATTCCTTCAAATGATATGATGTTCTTTAAGCTGCTGACTGATAAGCATACAAGAGGAAATTATAATCTGCTTCTTCCAAATGGGAAAATCAGTTCAATCAGGACAATAAAATCAAAAGAAAAACTTGTCATAAATAAAAAAAATCCATATGAAGCCAAAATTGATATTCATGTGACAGGATATGTTCCTGAGTATTCAGGAAAAAAAATCACGCAGAAAATTTTAAAAGAAATTGAGGCAGCATTTAAAAAAATTATCGAACAGAAAACAAGCGCCATGATTGAAGAATTTAAGAAACTTGAAATTGATCCAGTAGGATTTGGGGATGAAGTAAAGCATTCAATCCGTTATGTAAAAGTAATGGATTGGAAGAAAAACTATAAAAATTTGAAGGTTAAAGTGAATGCAGATGTAAACATTTCTGAATCAGGTGTTGTGGAATAACCTGTTATCAAACAAAAAAGATGAAAAGCCGATTGCATCAGCGAACGGCTTTTCATTTTTTTGTTGTAAGGCTCTTTTCTTAAACTTTGTTGCTCATGAGTCTATATTTAGTCCTCGAAACCATTGGTATGGCAAGAACTTTAAGTAAGGCTCTTTTCTTAAACTTTGTTGTTTTTTCATCCATTTAAGTGATTATAGAGCAAGGATACACTTGCGAATTTTAAGAAAAGATGCCACGAAGCTAATCTTTATGCGTGTTCTAAGACTATACGAATAGCAACAAACTTTGCGAAAACAGCCTTAAGGAAAGATGCTGAAGCTATTCAAAATGCGGGATGCTTGTACGAAAAACAACATTCTCTTCGTAAACAGCCTTTTGTAATAGATCATTAATTCACGATGCCTTTTTGGCTTATTGACACATTGACTATAGGTGTAATCTTAATCTTTGGATAGACTTCCTTCCATTTGGTTTTTTTCCAAATTTCAGGGTGATGAGCGATCAGATTCCGGCCGATGGCAAGGCCATCACAATTGGCTTCTTGAAGCTTGGTGACGATTTTTTCCGCCTCAGCTGTTAATTGTTTAGAAAGTTTTTTATTCAGCTTTTGGATGGCTCCGGGTTCTTCAAGCTGATTATGCGGATATTCAATTACTTTAGCATTAATGTCCACCATAATCCGAACTGATATGGAATTTTCATCTGGTGCCGTGATTTTGATTTTACGTTTCAGTCCCGCAGCATCTATGGAAACATAATTTTGGTATTCATAAGGCTGATTATCAAATACTTTTTCTGTTAAACGTGCTTGCTTTGCGAGAACATTATCCATCAGCTGGTAAAGAATCGCTTCTTCCCCGTACAGTTTTCCTGACATACTGTATGTATTAAAAAGCGCAAGCCCATGAATGGAAGGAGCCATGTCTTCATCTGTTTTAATCATAGGAAGGGTAAAATCCTGGCCAGGATCAAGCATTTCAGAACAGATGGATTGAATATTAATATCCCTTGTAAAGGTCGCTCTTTGGGCGCTTTCAATCATATCAGCGATATAATCGCTGATTTTGATTTCCTGTTCTGCAGCCGTTTTAATCAATGTTCCCGCTTCCCCCTCAACGACAAGAATCTTTGCATTTATCGCAGACTTTGGATCACGGTAAAACGTATCTATCAGCTGATAAATATCTGTTTTGGCGAGTTCCTCTCCTATGAGCAGAACTCGAAGTTTGGAGGATTCATACCGCTTATCGATTTTTCTATCCAGGTCATCCGTTACACCTCTTGGAGTAGAGCCAACCCCTTGGTATACTTGAAGCTCTTCTTCAGTAGAATTGGAACCGCCGGTTCCTTTAGCCCTCCGAACAAGTACAGAATTTTTTAAACGGCCCCCTTTATCAAGGTCGTATGCCGCAACTCTGATGAGTCTGACGTCCTTTAATAGGTTTTGGTCCCAGCAGCCTGACAAAAGAAGAATAGATCCCGCTAAAGAAAGCTTAAGTATTTTTTGAAGCAACCTGATCACCGTCCTTCTTTTTCATAAAAAGACTGATAAGGATGACCGCTATCGGTATAAAAAAGACAAAAGCATAGCTTCCGTAAGATAGGTATTTGGAAAAAGCAGTGACTTCGTTATCTTTCATGCCGACAAACAAGGAACCGATAAAAAGGCAAATGGATGGCAGGAAAATGTACTTGCTATGAGACTTTTTCTTTTTGCGCAAATGAGTAATCCCTGTTGAAGACAAGTAAAGATAGATGACAAGGGTATTGTGGATAAATACAACCCACAAGGAAAGGAACAAAAGATCTGTCCTCTCAATGACTCTGAACGTAAAGGATTTTAATAAATAGAGTACAGGTTCAGGTACCAGAGGCAGCTCCTGAGGGCTGAAGTAAATATAGCAGACAAATGTCACATACAAATAGAGCAATGTTACAAACAATACACCAATTACACCTGACCTAAGTTTCTTTTTAGGTGTTCCTTCAGCAAGTCCCGCACCAAAAAAGAATATTTCAAACCCAAGTAAAGCGATCATAGCGTCTTTACTTGTTAAAATCATATTCATAATCCCTTCTTGTCCGATTGGCATAATAAACATCAGGTTAGCATCCTTAAGCGAAAAAGCAATAAAGACTATGATAATTAATAGAAATGGCGAGACGAGCACATCATACCTGCTGATGATCACCAATGATTCTTTCGCGAGATAAGCAGCAAGAAAAACAAGAATTAACCCTATTACCCAGCTTGGTGTTTCCGGTAGTACCCACCTGCTGATGATCCTCTCAAACTGCACGACAATTAATATCCCGATAGCCACAAAATAGGCAGCATATAAAAGAACAAACAGCTTGCCCGCTTTATTTCCGAAAAGCAGGAGAAAAACTTCATATAGGCTCTTTTCAGGATACTTTTTCAGTAGAAAGTAATACAGGAGAAGAACGAATTGAATAACCATTCCTCCGATTAAAAGAGAGATCCACCCATCCTTTCCAGCTCCCAAAAAAAGCAGGTACGGTAATGATAGAATACCGACTCCGACCTGAGTCTGAACAACCAGCATAAACAATTGAAAGAGAGTAATTTTTTTAGTTTTCATTCTTCTCCCATCCTCTGGCAGAGCTTTTCTTCTTGTTGAAAATTCCAGAACCTGTTTTATTGCTTTTTTCTTTCTTCAGCCAAATAGGAAGCCTGATGAATGTATCTGTAAGCCCCTGCAGATTAAAGGGAGCAGCGGGGGCAAAATAAGGTCTTCCAAATGATTCAAGCTTGCAGAGCTTAACTAGGATGAAAATAACGCCAAATGTCATTCCAAGAAAACCGAAAATGGAAGCCATAATCATTAACGGGAAACGAAGCAGCCGAACGGTCGTACTCATCTCATTAGAAGGAACGACATAAGAAGAAACGGCTGTTACCGCTACCACAACAATCATCAGGTTTGAAATCAGGCCAGCTTGAACCACTGCATCCCCAATAACTAAACCTCCGACAATACCGATCGTCTGTGAAATCGGAGAGGGAAGCCTGACCCCTGCTTCCCGGATAAGTTCAATCGTTAACTCCATTAACATGGCTTCAAAAATCGGGGGATAGGGAATTCCTTCAACTGAATTTTTCATTTGGACAATTAATTCCTGAGGGATGACTTCTAAATGAAAACCAATAATGGAAATGTAAAAAGCCGGAAGATTGATCGCGATAATAAAACTCGCCAAACGAAGCAGCCGGATAAACGTAGATGAAATCCAACGGCTGTTATAATCATCTGTTGACTGGTAAAATGCAAAAAACGTCGTTGGAACAATTAAAACAGTCGGACTGCCATCCATTATAAGAGCAATTCTTCCATCAACAAGATTTGAAATAACTCTGTCAGGCCTCTCGGAATTCAGCATTTGCGGAAAAAATGACCATGGATCATCTTCGATATATTCTTCAAGGTAACCAGGAGTCAGCATAATTTCAGTATCTATATAAGATATTCTTCTTTTCACCTCTTTTAAAAGTTCAGGATCATAGGAGGTTTTTAAATAAGCAATAGCTGTTTTCGCTTTATTTTTCTTTCCAAGTTCCATCACTTCAAAGGTTAAATCCGGATTTTGAATCCGATAGCGGAGAATCGACATGTTTGACTCCAGATCCTCTATAAATCCGTCATGAGAACCTCTAATGATATGTTCGGAATTTGGTTCCTCTATGGACCGTTTTGCTTTATTGCGAAAAGTAATGAGATAAACCTGCTTTTCATTATTTAAAAAAACAGCTGTTTTTCCGGATACGATCTCAGATAAAACCTTCTGCAGTTCTCCTGTATTGGCTGAATCAACAGCTTCAAGCATTGATTTTATGCTTTTTTCCCCTGCGTTGATCAGCTTCGGGATAAACTCATCATAGATTTTTTCTTCCGCAGCCATTGAGGAAAGATAGAAAAAAGAAACATGTGATGAACCAATAGCAATGGTATGAAGCTTTGCATCTTTCGTCGTTTCAAAGATTGATTGCAGCTGAACCAATTTTTCTCTAACTGATGATCCCTGCCACTTCTTAAGTTCGGTATCTGTTGGAGCATTACTGGATGTTTTTTCCTTCAATTTCCTTCACCCCCAATTTTTTGACTGTCCTGTTAGTTTGATTAAGAAAAAGGTTTTTTATTCTGCCTTAAGGGTTTCTTTGCAGAGATTAGAAAGAAGAGCTTTGAAATTGAATGAAAAGAGGCTTATAAAGCATCTTTTTTAGTTCAGAAGCTATATTTATATGCTTTCATTTATTAACGGGGAGTGAAAAAGCAGCTAAATAAGAAAAGAGACTAAATAATAAAGAGACTTGTCTCATATGTTTTAATGGAGACTAAAACGCCAAGGGAGAGAGTAAATGGATGCATTTATAAAAGGGACGCTAGTGCTTGTTATAGCAGCCTTTGCAGGAGAATGTCTGGAGTTTTTCGTAAACATGATTTTGGCGAGGGAGCTAGGGGAACATGGAATGGGCATGTACATGTCCATCCTTCCATTTATTTTCTTTGTCGTAGTGATTTCAAGTTTGGAATTGCCGATTTCGATTTCAAAATTTGTGGCGGAAAAAAGCAAAGAATATCATTACAGTATGCTGCATCATGCGATGAAGCTGACAATCAAAGTTACCATAATGGTACTGATGCTGCTCGGAGTCATTCTTCCATTTCTGCCGATCTTTCGTGACTATCATCCTTTTGTAAGATATCTATTGTTTCTGCTTGTTCCAATTATCGCATTCTCATCACTGACAAGAGGGTATTTTATGGGCATTCAGCAGATGAATAAAATAGTTGCGGCTCAGTTTATTAGAAAAGTCATCCAGCTGGCTGTCTTGTTTTTAGTATTCCGATGGTTCCAATTTAAGCCGGAAACTTCTCTGTTCGTTGCGATGGCAACATTAGTTGCCAGTGAAGCGGTTGTTTTTTTATATTTAATTACCCATTACATCTTGCAGGTTCGAATTTTAAAGCAAGTGAACGGCGTCCATATGACGGGAAAAGAAGTCAGGAAAAATTTATTATCCGTTTCACTGCCAACGACAGGGCTGAGGATTTTTCATGCTATCACAAATGCCATCGAACCCTTTTTAATTAAAGGAGCTTTGATGGCAGCAGGCTTATCGGGTGTGGCCGCAACTGGCCAATATGGTCTGCTTGCAGGAGTAGCTATGTCCATAGGTTTCTTCCCGGCTTTTATCTCTCATTCTCTTTTGGTGGCTTTGCTTCCGAATGTTTCTGAGGCATACAGCAAAGGGGATATGAAGCGATTAAGAATCCTTTTGCAGCAATCCATGTGGGCCACATTCATTTATGGCATCCCAGCAGTCATACTCATGTATTTCTTCGCTGATCCATTAACCCATTTGTTCTTTCATTCTCTTCAGGCTCCAATTTTTCTGCAGCTGCTTTGGCCGTATTTTTTATTTCACTTTTTTATTCATCCGCTGCAGGCTTATCTAATCGGCCTCGGGCTTGTGAAAGACGCCTTTTATCACTCTGTATGGGCCAACCTTGTTTCCTTTGCAATGATGTATTGGCTGGGATCAATGGATAACCTGCAGATGACAGGCATTATACTTGGAATGAACATGGGAATTCTTCTGCAAACAATGCTGCATTATTTAACGATTTGCAGAAAAATCGGGCTCACCATTTTTCTAATAAAAGCCAAAAAACCAATGAATGAATTGTAGAGTAATAAAAGCTTCTATTATAATTCTTTCGTCATATAAATAAATTGATTCGAAAGGAGGGAATAGAATGGGAATACGTTTAATTAAAATTTCAACTGTTTATTTTGCAATTGGCATCCTACTTGGTTTGTATATGGCCATTTCCCACAGCTATGTTCTAACCCCTGTCCATGTGCATATCAATTTGCTTGGGTGGACAGCATTAACACTTTCAGGAATTCTGTATACGATCTTTCCAGAGATTGCATGTAATCTTCTTGCGAAAATTCATTTTTGGCTTCACAACGTTGGCTTGCCGCTTATGATGATCGGTCTTGCATTCGTTGTTACCGGTAATGAACAGCTCGTGTGGCTGACAGTTATAGGGTCACTCGCAACTGTAATTGGTGTTCTTATATTTGTTTATAATGTGCTGCGTAATTTAAAAGGAAAATGAATGGGCAGGAGCTGTGAATTCAGCTTTTTTTGTGGTGTTTGACTAGAGAGCTGAATATTGGACTTTTTGCTAGAAGAAAGAGTTGGTTATTCATCAAGTTCGGCCAGTGGACAGCTGCTTTTGGCCAGCTGGAAGCTAAAATTCTGCCAGTGACGCTGCTATGTTTTATATCAAATGTTATAAGAGCATCGATTTTGATGCTCTTTTCATTGTTTTTGTGTCTATTCAAAAGCTTTTTCAGGGTAAACGGAACAACCAAAGTTCTGTTTTAGTGTTCGTGTCTTCAACCCCAAAGTCGTTGTCATTAATGATGGCCAATTTATGGCCATGAACTAACGAAATTCCCTCGTCTTTTTCATAAGGGTAATCGAAATTCAAAAGATTCAATACTTCTTTTTTAGCAACAGGTTTAATCCCGGCAGCTTTTAAATCATTTGTGTTCATTTGTTCGAGCGTTTTTCCTTTATATTTGTCCTTTCCTAAAATATTTGTTGCACCTTGAAAATTTATTTTATATATTTTCTTCAATTTTGCTTTTTTTCCAATTTCTGAATCTCTTTCGTCAACCAGCAGACTATTTTCATTAATAGCATAAAGATCAGAGACTCCAATATCTTTTTGATCAAATCCCAGGTCTTGTCCATTAACGCTTATATAGGCATATTCAGCAATGACCTTTAAGTTTTTTAAATTTATTTTTAGTATCCGGACTGCTCTCGAATTTTCACCTGGGTTTGACAGTGCACTTTGTGTCATAGTGAAAAGATAACGTCCATCTGGAGTTATTGTCATGCCTTCGAATCCTCTATTGTCCATACGCTTTGTTAGAACACTAGGCAAACTCGCTTTTATAGGAATTAGAGGAGCGTTTTTAAATTTAGATTCCATTCCAGACGGTACTACCCGCTGCATCAGGGTGCCGTCTTTTTTCATTTGGACCAGACTTGGCCGGTATTCTTCACTTAACCAAAATGTTTTATCAGCAGGATTGTAAGCAAGCCCCTCAGTGTCTAAACCATAGGGATCATATGATAAAACCTTTTTCCCTTTCTCATCGTAGGGTGTTTCATCAAATTTTTTGAAATTAGGCAAACCTGTAATAAAGGAATTTCCCGTTATTGGATCTGATCCTTTTGGTATCTTTAATTTTATTTCTTCTAATATGTTTATTTTTCCTTTTGCCAATTCAATTTTATACACTGTAGGGGTGTAGTTTGGTATGGGAAAGGTTCTCCGTTCTTCTCCATTTACGGTCAATTTCCCGTTGGGACCCCGATCGCCTGAAGAATAAAAAATGTTATCTGGATCACCTGGCAAATGCAAAAGAGAAGATCCCATAGCCACATGGATACCTTTTGATAGCATTGGTGGATTATCTAAAGGATATTTTCCAATAATCTTAGCAGCAGGGGCCGGGGTACTCTTCTTTTCTTGATTGCCCTCTTGCTGCTTATTGGGGGTTGGTCTGGAGCATGCGAATATGGCCATGCATATGATCGATATTGCAACAATTTTAAGAAATATAAAGTTTTTCATCATGGGCACCTTTTTCCTTTGTTTAATTTTCTTTTCTTATAATGACCAATTAAACCTTTTATATAAGTAAAATTGCATTCCTCTTTGTGGCGGTTTTACATTTAACCCATCATACTCTAATCCATAATTAAGCTTGTTACCTGCTCGTCGCTCTCTTGAGTAAAAGGATTCTTTTTTTAAAACATAAGTAAATTCCACTTATATTTCCTATTTTCATACCCCATCCCTAAAGGAAGCTGCTATGTAACCTGCCGGGCAGTTCCTTTAGAAACACCAAACAGCAAAGGCCTTTACAAGGTAAAATATATACTAATATTTAATCCTTCCGGTTTAGAAGAAGCCAGCTAATGCTAGTATTTTTTGTTTCTTAATGATAATAATTATTAATTAAAAATAATAATAATTTTTAATTGAAATGTTTGTGCCATCTGCTATAATATGAGATATAGCAAGAAATTAAGCTCTATTAACAAGCCTATGTTATAAGAAAGTGATTATTGGTTATGATTATAATTCTCAATTAGAGGGGATGTATATGGAAAGTAATGAAGCTGTATTGGTTAATAAACAGCAATTTGAAAAACCATTTTCAGATAAAATAAGAGAACATGGTGAATTGGCAGCAGCACTTTTATCAGGCGTGCTGATTTTATTCGGATGGCTTTTGCAGCATCAGGGAATGTCGAGGATATATATTGGATTTTATATCCTGGCTTTTGTTATTGGTGGTTTCGCAAAAGCAAAGGAAGGAATCGAAGAGACAATTGCTGACAAGACCTTGAATGTTGAGCTGCTTATGGTGCTTGCAGCCATTGGGTCAGCAATAATCGGATACTGGACAGAAGGTGCTATACTCATTTTTATTTTTTCGTTAAGCGGAGCACTTGAAACGTATACCATGAATAAAAGCAAGCGTGAAATATCCTCCCTTCTTGATTTGCAGCCGGAAGAAGCAACGCTGCTGAAAAACGGAATAGAAGAAAGGGTGCCTGTATCGGAATTGGACTTGGCTGATTTCATTCTTGTTAAGCCGGGAGAACGGATTCCGGCGGACGGTAAAATTGAAAAGGGGAAAACAGCGATTGATCAGTCTGCCATAACCGGGGAATCGATACCCGTAGAAAAGAAGGCGGAAGATGAGGTTTTCGCTGGTACAGTGAACGTGAATGGTTCCATAACTGTCAAAGTTACCAAAAAAAGCAGTGAAACCCTTTTCCAAAAAATTCTTGCGATGGTTCAATCAGCTCAATCGGAGAAATCTCCTTCACAGCAGTTTATTGAAAGGTTCGAAGGTACTTATGTAAAGGCAGTGCTTGCTGCTGTTGCCCTTATGCTTTTTATCCCGCATTTTGTTTTAGGATGGAGCTGGAGCGAAACGTTTTACAGAGCCATGGTACTGATGGTAGTGGCTTCGCCTTGTGCTTTAGTAGCGTCTATTATGCCAGCCACTTTATCAGCTATTTCAAATGGTGCCAGAAACGGATTGCTTTTTAAAGGAGGTATGCATTTAGAACAATTGTCAAAAGCAACCGTTATTGCTTTTGACAAAACAGGCACACTCACAAAGGGAGAACCTGAAGTTACTGATGCAATTGTGAGAGAGGATCTTGATGAAAGGGATTTTTATCAAGCTGTGCTTTCTTTAGAAAAACAATCCAACCATCCACTTGCAAAAGCGATTGTTAAATACATTTCTGAAACAAAACCGAGTCTTAAAGCTGAATGGCTTGCAGTTGATGAACAATCAGGATTTGGGGTCAGTGCTGAATGGAACAATCAGATTTGGAAAGTTGGCAGAGCCGAGCTTGTCGGAAAAACGGAAGCTGATCAATTCGCCGGAAGCAGAGACAAAAGCTTTGCGAGAGAAGGAAAATCAATTGTTTATGTTAAAGATGAAAACGGAATAGCAGGACTCTTGGCATTAAAAGATGTTATTCGCCAAGAAACAGCGGACGCTTTAAAGGATCTAAAAGAACAAGGCATCAAAACTGTCATGCTGACAGGGGACAGTGAAGAAACGGCAAAAGCCATTGCTTCAGAATCAGGAGTGAATGAGTTTGTTGCGAACTGTTTACCTGAAGATAAAGTAACGGAAGTCAAAAAGCTTGAGAAGGACTACGGAACGGTAGCAATGATAGGTGATGGCATCAATGATGCTCCTGCCCTTGCGGCTTCAAATATCGGAATTGCAATGGGTGAGGGTACTGACGTGGCGCTTGAGACAGCTGATATCGTCTTAATGAAAAATGAATTGTCCAAGTTAACAAAAGCCATCAGTCTATCTAAAAGAATGAACAGAATCATTAAGCAAAATATTGTTTTTTCGCTGGCGATGATCTGTCTTCTAATCTGCACAAACTTTTTGCAGGTGCTTGACTTGCCGATTGGAGTCATTGGACATGAAGGCAGTACGATTCTTGTGATATTAAATGGTTTAAGGTTATTGCGTTAAGGAGCAGGAGGATTCTGCTCTTTTTTCTATTTGGCTCAGTTAAACTTGGCTGTTGATTGCAGCTAGCAGGCACTCAAGCTTTAATGGGCTTACCTTAGAGCCTACTCGTCGCTTTGCTCCTGCGGGGTGTCTCCCTTGACACGCTTTTCCCGGAGGAGTCTCGCGCCTTCCGCTCCAATCAACAAGGATAAGGAAATTCTCTTTTCCTTCAGGTGCATGAACTGGATCTGACTTAGAAGAAATTCCAATATAAACAGAGCTGCTTCCATGCATGTTGAAACTCCACAAATATATTTTTCCACTAATTTCATATTTGAAAACGTTCTTCTGCTCATCAGAAAAATTTCCTGCATAGAAAGATTTTTAGTATGATAGAAGAAAGAGAGAAATAGAGTAGGAGGGGTGTCAGTGATATTTTTGCTTGTATCATTATTAGCCGGACTTATTTTGTTTTGGCACATACCCGCGATGGAGCATATTCCTCCTTACAGACAGAATGATCAGGTCTCAAAAAAAATGTCGGTTATTATACCGGCAAGAAATGAAGAAAAAAATCTGCAGCAGCTGCTTGAATCCGTACATAATCAATCCTCGCTTCCTTTCGAAATTTTTGTTGTAAATGACCAATCAGAAGACAGAACAAAAGAAGTAGCAGAGAGCTTTAAGGTTAAAGTATTGGACAACCCGCCGCTTCCTGACGGGTGGCTGGAAAAGTCATGGGCTTGCTGGAATGGCGCAAAAGAGGCTAAAGGGGAATGGCTCGCTTTTTTGGATGCAGATACAATGATTGAAAAAAATGGTCTGGCGAGAATAGCGGAAAACTTAGAGAGAACCGAACGAAAGGGTATATTGGCGGTCCATCCATTCCACAAAATTTTCAAACCATATGAATCCTTATCAGCCCTGTTTCATCTCATTATTTTCGGATCATTTGGTGCTTTTTATCCTTTTGCCAAAAGCTCGAAGCCAAAAGGTGCCTTTGGACAATGCCTGATCTGCCGGAAGGATGAGTATTTTCTTTTGGGAGGGCATGAAGCGATTAAATCTGAAGTTGTGGAAAATATGGCAATGGGTAAAATGGCTGCTCTAAAAGGGAAAAAAGTTTTTTCAATGAGCGGAAAAAAGGCAATCAGCATGAGAATGTATCCAAATGGATTAAAAGAGCTTTTCAGAGGATGGGCAAAAAGCTTTGCATCTGCAGCAGGGTCAGCTCCGCTCTGGTGTCTAGCCCTTGTTATCATTTGGATAGGCGGGGTTATCTCCTTCATTTTTCAGCTGCCAAAGCTTTGGACAGGTGAGTGGCTTCCTGTTCTCCTCGTTTATGTAGCTTTCGTGATTCAGCTGATGACGGCGCTGAGTAAAACAGGAAGCTTCCGCTTATGGCATATATTGCTTTTTCCGATACATGGGCTGTTTTTTATAATTGTTTTTCTTTATTCCCTTTTCTGGACCTACGGGAACAAAAATGCAGAGTGGAAAGGGAGAAAAATTATTTTGAATAAAAAAGAATCCTTAGAAAAAAAATGAATGGGATGCTGATGGATCTTTGGAATGTGACCGCCCTTATTTTTTACCAGATTGGTATAGCTTATCTTTGTACAAAATTAAATTCAAAAATAATCAAAAGCCTTCTTGGCTTTACAAGGAAAGAGCATTTGAAAAAAGAGGCAAATTTTATGAAGCTCTTGACATTAAAGCATGGAAAGACCGCCTTCCTGATGCGAGGCCACTGAAAATCTGCCGATTTTTTGATTTCCTGGCAGGCCTAAAAGCCGTATTTATTCCATATTTTTGGAATAAGTACGGCTTTTTTCATGTTTTCCATTCTCTTTTTTACCCTATTTTTCCCCCACCAGCTTCAGTATTTTTCAACCGAATCAGACTGCGAAAGCTTCTTATGATTGTAAGGGTTAGGCAGGAAAAAAAGACAGGACTTTGATAAGATATGAAGTGAGGCTTAACCCGAAAGAATGGTTTCCGAATAGAAACAGAAGGATGTGGCATATGAGAGAACAAAGATTGCAAATGATTTCAAAATGGCTGAAAGAGAATGATACGGATGCAGCTTTTATCCATTCAACTGAAAATGTATTTTATTTAACGAATTTCTTTACAGATCCTCATGAAAGGCTAATGGGACTATTTGTTTTCAAGGATTCTGAACCGTTCTTCATTTGCCCTGGAATGGAAACTTCCCAAGCTAAAGAGGCGGGATGGGGACATGAACTGATCGGTTACGGAGATCATGAGGATCCATGGGAAATCATTCAAAAAGCTATACATAAAAAAAGTGGAGGCAGAGCCATCTCTGTTGCTGTGGAAAAGGATCTTCTTTCTTATTCAAGAGCAGAAAATCTCATGTCATCAGCAAGGGCTTCCTCTTTATCTTCCATTGAAGAATTAATGAATGGGCTTAGGCTTGTTAAAGATGAAAAAGAAATCAGTATATTGGAAAGAGCAGCAGAGCTAGCTGACTTTGGCGTGAAAGCAGGAGTAGAGGCATTAAAAGAGGGCATTTCGGAAATGGATGTTCTTGCTGAGATCGAGTATCAGCTAAAAAGAAAAGGCGTTAGCCAAATGTCCTTTTCCACAATGGTTCTGTTTGGGGAAAAATCTGGACAGCCTCATGGCAATCCGGGACTTGAAACTTTAAAAAAGGGTGATCTTGTCCTATTCGATCTAGGAGTAGTGCTTGATGGATACTGTTCAGATATAACAAGGACGGTAGCCTTCGGGAATGTGAATGACCGTCAAAGAGAGATTTACGATACTTGCTTAAAGGCAAATCAAGCAGCTCTGGATGCATCAAATCCAGGCACCAGAATAGGCGATTTGGACTTGGCAGCGCGTAAAGTTATTGAGGACGCAGGCTTTGGAGATTATTTTCCTCATCGGCTTGGCCATGGCCTTGGAATAAGCGTTCATGAATATCCATCGATGGCGTTTACAAATGATAACCTTTTGAAAGAAGGAATGGTCTATACCGTAGAACCGGGGATTTACGTACCTGGAGTTGGCGGTGTAAGGATCGAAGACGATGTTCTTGTAACAAAAGACGGGTATCGCACCCTTACTAAATTTCCAAAACAGCTTCAAATCATTTAACAGCATAGAAACTGCATCCCTGAATGGGATGCAGTTTTTTTCCTTCTTAGGCTGATGCAAAAACGGCTGGTGAATAACCCGGCTTGCCGATATAGTATCCTTGAGCGAGGGTAATGCCTGCTGAACGAAGGTATTCATATTCTTCTTTCGTTTCGATTCCTTCGGCGAGAACAGTAATCTCAAGGTTTTTTGCAAGTGCAACGACTTTATAAATAAAAATTTGTTTTGTGCTGTCATTGGGACAGCCATCCACATAATGAGGAATCAATTTTGACGTAATCAGGCATTAATTCACTAAGAACTTCCGTTGTTGAAAATCCTGCTCCTAAATCATCTAATGCGACTTTCATACCGTTTCGTCGGTAATTGATTTAAGTGAATTTAAAGCTATCATACATTGCAAGATTTAAGAAAAGAAGACCCGAAGCTAATCTTTTTTCGTTTTCTAAACCCATTCGAATAACAACTATCTTTGCGAAAACAGCCTATTTATACCATCATTTTATGTAAAACGAACGTTCAATAACATTCGCCCAAATGGGAAAAGAACGCTTTTCCTTTGCATGAGGTGCCTTTTACAACATTAGATTTTGCTTTTAAAACCAATCAAAACCTTAAAAATATGTCCTTAAACAGTATAAGCCCTTCCTCTCTTATACCCTTGCGGCTCCAAGACCGCGCCAGATGAATAAGTAAGGCATCTTCATCGCTTCTGGTAGTTATATTCCCGCACTTATGGAAATCGAAACAATAAAAACATACTTTCCTTACTTTTCTTTTTGGATGTAACGGATTATTCTATGGACCGCATAACCGATCAAAAATCCAGGAAGCAGCATCATAATCGGCAGCCACACCGGACCAGGGACTATACCAAAAATAGAAACTTTAGAAGAATAAATCAGTCCGACAGTAACAAAATATGCTCCAAATGCAAACGGAAAAAAGGCATTCCCTTTCGAATTTCCCTGGGCAAATTTATAGGCGTCATACATAGCGAACATATAAATACAGGGGTAGAATAAAAGCCATTGATAATCAAGAATTTCGCTTGCTTGCTGAATTTCGCCGTGGAAGCTTGAAATGATGGCGAGATTGAACCTGGAATTTATATTGATTAAAATTTCAAGGAAAATAAACACTAGCCCTTTAACCAGGTGACCATTTAAGATCTGCCCAAAACCCGGCAGGGCAATACTCCATAAAACTGCTTCGGTTTTAGTGGTTTTTGTCATTTTTTTATCCTGCTTTGCCATTTTTAGTGTCACTGCAAGAGGCGCAGTGCATTGCCGTTCTGGCTGGTAACCAATAGTTTATCCAAAGGGACGGGGATCATTCAAAAGAAACCATTTATTGCTTGACAATGGGTCATAAGTTGCATGGAAATATTGAATATTGTTCATTTTAAGGTACTTTTTACATACACACTTTCGTGGGGAAAGGAAGGGGAAAATATGAGGTATAACCGGGATACGGGTTTTCAAAGCCAATTGCCTATACTTTTAAAATTGTGGAGAATGACAAAGAGTCAATATAAACCAAAAGCGGTATAGCCTGCTTGCTGGATATCACAGTCCCCACGGTTTGAAAATATCTTCTTTTTTAGACTTGCCGATTCAAGATTATCTGCTCCAGGCAGAGTTCACATTTAAAATTTTAGATGAAACGCTCTCGATGAGAGGTCATTTTTTATTGAAACAGAAAGTGGCTTTAGAATATTATTACGGAATTAAAGGCTTAGAAGATCTTCAGCTTAAAGAATCGATTGTGAAAAAATTAAAAACCTATGCAAACTCAGGTGCATAACGACTAGGCTCATGCAGAAAAACCCGCTGAAATCCAACGGGTTTTTCAATTGTCTTTTTTTCATTTTGCTGATCCTTTTTTAACGGTTTCTCTTTATGTAATAAGTGAAAGGAGGTGAGAGCAAAATGGCAGAAACAATTCTTAAGGAAACACAGCTTCGATTGGTTTTTGATATGGGATTGAATGAAAAAGGGAAGCAAGTATTTAAATTTAAGAACTACAGCAATGTAAAAACATCTTCTTCAGCAGACAGCCTTTTAGCGGCGGCCGCAGCTATCGCAGAACTTCAAACAAATACATTGTTTGGAGTAGAACGAAACGACAGCAATATGCTTCAAGCTTAATCAGATCAAATAAAGGAAAGGAGGGCATTATGAAATGGCAAAATCACTTGAATTGCAATTTATAAATCTCGAAGGCAAAAGCACCAATATTGGGGTTGATGCTCCAAAAGAGAACCTTACAGCAGGGGAAATCTCTTTAGCCATGGATAAAATCATCGCTGCAAATATTTTTACATCAGGCGGCGGGGATCTTGTATCTAAAAAAGGCGCGAGAATTGTAGACCGTACTGTAACAGACCTTGAAATAAAATAATCAGGAAGAAGCCAGCTTCAAATCAAGGAGCTGGCTTCTTTTAACAGAATATGGGTTTGAGAGAAGCTTGCTGAAATGGATCAATGGCTGCAGGTAATAGGAGATGTAGGGTTCCCGATCATGGTTACCTTCTATTTGCTCAACCGCATTGAGGGGAAATTGGATGTTCTCATACAATCTATTCAAATGCTGCCTTCCCAGCTGAAGGAGCAGTAAAAAAAGGCAAGGCGCCCGCTTAGTCGCGACAATCACAAGACGAGCTGTCTAGAAGGCTATTCTTTAACCTTCTAGACAGATTTACTTGTGAACTTGAGAGGATGGCGCCTGGAGCTAGATTCAGTACACAAACTGAGCTAAGAAAGAATATCAGTTCTGATAGTAAAAGGAAATGGCCAGCTCCCTGAATAGGAGCTGGCCATTTAAACGTTATTAGATGGACTGATTATTTTCAGGATGCTGAATCCTGTTTCTTTCTTTTTTCACTTGTTTAAAGAAGAACAATTCATAAACGACTGGACTTAGACATCCTTAGGGGATGCACCAGGATAGATGGCTTCTACCGATACTTGAGGGAATTCAATATTAGGGAGCAGATCTAACTTTAGTTGAGTATAGGAATAAAGTCCTCCGAGGATTAAAAGAAATGAAATAATAAAAACCGCAGCGGCGTTTTTTAAGCTGAATTTAGTTAAAAAGTTCATGGCCCCACCTCTTTTATAAAGTTATACAAAAATTACTATACCTTTTTTATTAAAAAAATCATCTGCTAATAGGTGAATTTATGGAATAATTGTTACAAATTTAAAACAAACACGGACAGAATCGGGACTAAAAGCCCTAAAATCTTGCTGTGAGTAAGTTTATAAGGAGATGAATGAAGAAAAAATGGCTAACATACATGTTATTGCGAAAAATGCTGGCGTATCTGCTGCAACTGTTTCTAGAGTGCTGAATCATCACCCCTATGTAAAAGACGAAAAGAGGCAGGCGGTTTATAGAGCAATGGAGGATCTCGGATATAGCAGGAACATGAATGCCGTAAATCTGTCGAGAGGGAAAACGGACATGATAGGAGTAGTAGTTCCAACGATTAACCATCCCTATTTTGGAAATGTGGTGGAAGGAATTGCTGAAGAAGCCATGAGGTCTCATTTACAGCTTGTATTGTTTCAAACTAATTACGAAGAAAAAAAAGAATTAGAAGCACTGGAACAATTAAAAGGAAAAAAACTGGATGGAGTCATATTTTGTTCAAGAGCATGCGGAGATAGCTTCTTGCTTACCTTCCAGAATGCTGGGCCCATAATATTATGCGAAGACTCTAATATAAAAGAATTTCCTTCTATCAGTATATCGCATGAAGAGGCCTTTCATTGCGGCCTTCATTACCTTATTCAAAAAGGTCATAAAAAAATCGCTATTTGTCTTGGAAGAAAAGAAGGGGCGAACAGCATAAAGAGGATTCAGGCTTATAAAAATGAATTAGGCGATATGGCAGATGAAAAATGGATATTTGATAAATGCCTAACCATTGAAAATGGCACTGAGGTTATTCAAAAATATTTAGAATTGGAAAACAAACCAACCGCTTTTCTTGTTACAAATGATCAAGTTGCAGCGGGAATGCTGCTGGAAGCTGAAAACGCGTGCCTTTCTATTCCGGAGGACTTAGCTATCATGAGTTTCGATAACCAGCCGATTGCAGGGTTATTTAACTTAAGCACAATCGACATCCCGGCAAAAAGAATGGGCAGTGAGCTTCTTAAAGCTTTGCTTGAAGAAAGAACCTCGCCTGGTTCTTCAAGCAGGAGAAAGGTGCTTCCGTTTACCTTAATTGAACGAAAAACGGTTTAACCAGATATACGAAGCATCCAGTTTTTATTTCTTGTCTTCCCCGCCGAAAGAAGCTGTTCCACATTAAAGCTTCTGATGCTATTTTTCTCAAGACATAATGCCAACAACCGACTGCCTTCTATTTTTTTTACAATGATATGCCTTTGGGATAATAATCCTGTCTTTGAAAGATAAATAATTTCGATTGGTATTTGATTTTCCATGCTGAATTTTATTAAGGTTTGCATATATAGCCCTCCAAATTGTTTTCATATTACTATTATATACGAACAAATGTGCGGTATACTAGTAAAAAACGAACAAATTTTCGCGTTAATTACTGGAAAAGGAGGGGATCCTATTTACAGAATTATGCAATCTTATCTCATGAGAAAGATCCTTCATGTAAGAGTAATGGATTTCAGAAATGGAAGAATCATTGATTTTACGCTTGATGAGCTGGAAAAAGATGAGCTTGATGGGGAATTGAAACAATATATTAAAGAAAACCTGGAAAGTATACATAGTGGAAAATGGAATTATTCTAAATTTTCCAACAAATAAAGAGGAATTGTTTTATTTAAGAAGAAAGTATATAGATATAACCGGCTAAAGATATAGGTCAGCCAAAATCCGCATACACTATACTAAAGGAGTGAATGGGATGACGGACAATGAAAAAATTGGTGAGATCAGAAATTTGTCTCAGGAAATTGTCAAAGCCTTACTAAGAGATGGATACAAGGAAAACGGGAAGGATTTGAAAGAAGCTGTTGAACTTTTATCGAGGACAGTTTATGATTTGTCCACAGTTTATCTTAATAAGGAAAACAATAATGAAGAAACCTTAAAAGGGACACTTGCCAAAATTCAAATTTCTTATAACGCTGTGAAAAAAGAAAAAAAAACGGAAACGGCTTAATGAACACTTAAAAGTGTTCTCAGTTTGTAGACAAAAGGCATTCGGATGTCTCTATCCGTATGCCTTTTTGTTCATTTTTAAGTAATTTAATGCTTTACAGACCTCTTCCTTGGATACTTTTATGCCATTTTTCCAGATTCCCAA
>NZ_JBMKNV010000012.1:0-115844 GCF_049220665.1 Chryseobacillus diguaensis | reverse complement strand
ATCGAACCGCCGACCCTCTGCTTGTAAGGCAGATGCTCTCCCAGCTGAGCTAATCCTCCATAAGTTACGGCTTTTGATAAGCGGCGCATTTCGTTGTCATCTTCGCTCACTCACATCCTCACGTACTTAGGTACGCTCCGGTGTTCGCTCCCTCGATTCCTAGAACTGCTTGCTTCTCAAAACCTTGATTAATGATCAATATGTATGGTGACCCCTACGGGATTCGAACCCGTGTTACCGCCGTGAAAGGGCGGTGTCTTAACCGCTTGACCAAGGGGCCGATAAAATAATGGCGGAGAAGGAGGGATTTGAACCCTCGCGCCGCTTACACGACCTACACCCTTAGCAGGGGCGCCTCTTCAGCCACTTGAGTACTTCCCCATTATTTATGCTTGTCCTAAATATAAATGGCTCCGCAGGCAGGACTCGAACCTGCGACCGATCGGTTAACAGCCGATAGCTCTACCACTGAGCTACTGCGGAATAAAACAGACTTGCTTTAGTATACTCTCTTGTCCAAACCTTGTCAACATGGTTTCTTTAAAACATGTTAAGAAAAACCGTCCATTTCCGACGGCTTTTATAATTTACCATATCATAAAGTATTCGTCAACCGCTAAATACTTGTTCAATCTTTCCTCCGCATTTGCCGCACACATATCTTAATGTATTCATTCTTTTTTTTCTTAAAAACTTTTGGGAGCACACTAAGCATTTATAAGAGTACGTCTTCCGGTTCTGCCTCGTACGGACTAGAGGACTACAGAAGCGAGGAGCTTTAACTTGTTCAAGCAACTCTCTGAACTCTTTATCTCGGTGCTTATAGCCTTTCCCTTCTATATGCAAATGATAATGGCACAGTTCATGCTTAATAATACCTACCATTTCTTTCATACCGTGCTCTTCAAGGTATTTTGGATTAATCTCAATATCGTGCGACACGAGAAGATACCTTCCTCCAGTCGTTCTTAACCTAGGATTAAAACGGGCGGTATGTCGAAATCTTTTTTTAAAAAAAGTCGCCGAGATCTCTTCTACTAGCTCTTGGAGTTTCTGCTGCATCATGATGGCCACCTCTCCTGAGAAAAGCTGTATATGTTCAATTTAAGGGGCCATTTAAAAATAGCACCTGTTATATCCTAAAAAAGAATTTCAATAAAAATGCAAGCCCTTGAAAAAGAGCCTAAAAAAATTCTGAACGGGACATTTTCACATTGCATACATTAGGTAATACCCATATACCATTATAACGTTTAAGGAGGGTTGAGCAATGCCATCATGGCTAAAAAATCAGATGATGCGCGCCTACCTTGAAAAAAACCGCTACCAGATAAAACTCCTGAATCAGTGCTGGTTCTTTTACAGGAAAAAGCACTGCTCATAGCAGTGCTTTCATTTTGGCTGCTTCTTAAATAACAAATATGGTCTAGTCGTTTACCATCGAAAGGGCAACTCTTCCTTTTTGAAGATCAACAGAATCCACCCAGACGGTTACGATATCTCCGACAGAGATAATATCCAGTGGATGTTTGACAAAAGACTTGCTCATTTTTGATATATGAACAAGACCATCCTGTTTAACGCCTATGTCTACAAATGCACCAAAGTCCACGACGTTTCGTACAGTACCTTGAAGCTCCATCCCCTGGCTTAAATCTTCAAGCTTTAGCACTTCTTTTTTTAGCAGAGGCTTAGCTACCTCATCACGCGGATCTCTGCCCGGGCGAATTAGAGCATCACAGATATCCTTCAACGTCAGCTCGCCAATATTGTATGTAGCTGCAGCTTCTTTTATGTCCAGAGAACGTATTTTATCTTTTAGATCATCACTGCCAAGCTCGTGAACACTTGAACCCAGCCTGGTAAGCAGCTGTTCTACTTCCTTATAGCTTTCAGGATGAATCCCTGTCCTGTCCAGCGGCTGGTTACCATCTATAACCCTTAAGAACCCAATGCACTGTTCGTATGTTTTTGCTCCAAGGCGGGGAATCCCCTTCAATTGTTTTCTGTCACTGAATTTCCCCAGTTCTTCCCGTTTTTTCACTATATTGTTGGCAACTGTTTTGCTGAGTCCAGCTACATATTGGAGAAGTGCAGAAGATGCAGTATTCACATTAACCCCAACCTGGTTGACAACTGTTTCAACAACAAATGTTAATGAATTATTTAAATTTTTTTGGCTGACATCATGCTGATATTGTCCCACACCGACTGATTTAGGATCAATTTTAACTAGTTCTGCAAGCGGATCCTGCAGCCGCCTGGCTATGGAAACAGCACTCCTTTCTTCCACTTTAAAGTCTGGGAACTCTTCTCTGGCAATATCAGAAGCAGAATAAACACTGGCACCCGCTTCATTGACGATGAGATAAAACAACTCATTATCAACTTCCTTTATCGTATCAGCAATAAATTGCTCCGTTTCCCTGGATGCCGTTCCATTTCCTATAGCAATGACTTCAATCTTATATTTCACCAGTATGTCCTTAACAATTTGTTTTGCTTCAGACGATTTGTTAACAGGCGGGTGAGGATAGATAACTCCTATATGCAGGACCTTGCCTGTCTCATCGACTACAGCAAGCTTACAGCCTGTTCTATATGCAGGATCCACGCCGAGTACAATCTTTCCTTTAAGAGGGGGCTGCTGGAGCAAATTTCTCAGGTTTTCAGAGAAAATATGAATGGCCTGATTATCTGCTTTTTCTGTTAGTTCTTTGCGGATTTCTCTTTCTGCAGCTGGCTCAATCAATCGTTTATAAGCATCTTCAATTGCTTCAAGTATTCGGTCTTTTACAATGGTTTCCTTATGTTTTAATTCATTTCTTTCAAGGTAAGAAATAATCCTGTCAACAGGCGCCTGGATCGATACTTTGATGATTTCTTCTTTTTCTCCCCTGTTCATCGCAAGGATTCTGTGCGGAACTACTTTTTGAATCGGTTCTTCATATTCATAATACATCTCATAAACTTGCTTCTCATCTTTTTCTTTATTCTTTACAGAGGTTGCAATTTTACCATGTTTTCCTGTTTCCTCACGTATCCACTGACGGTACTTTGGAACATCAGAAATTTTTTCTGCAATGATCTCTTTAGCCCCCTGTATGGCTTCTTCTGCTGTATGAATTTCTTTTTCTTCGTTTATAAACTCTTCAGCTTTTTCTTGAAGGGAACCTGACTTAGGAAGAGAATGAATCCATTCTGCAAGCGGTTCAAGGCCTCTTTCTTTTGCGATTGTTGCTTTCGTTCTTCTCTTTTGTCTATATGGTCTGTATAAATCCTCAATCTGCTGCAGTTTCACAGCGCCAGAAATTTGGGCAGCCAACTCATCTGTCAGCTTTCCTTGTTCTTCAATGAGTCGCAGCACCTCTTCTTTTCTAGCCTTCAAATTTAGCTGATATTGCCATTTTTCTGATATATCTCTTATTTGAACTTCATCAAGAGCTCCTGTTTGCTCTTTGCGGTACCGGGCGATAAAAGGGACCGTGTTCCCCTCTTCCAAGAGGTGAATGACGTTTTTCACCTGTTTTAAACCGATTTTCATCTCTTCGGTTATTTGCTTCAAGATTAAAGCGTTTTGATCTTCCATTACAAAGCCTCCAGTCTCAGTTCCCTAACCTCCATTTTAACAGATATTGCACCTCTGTATTCAAGAAGGACCATTTAGAGGTGCGTGGCTTTGGATATTATCTGCAAAATTAATGGAAACATGGCACCTTTAGCTCCGTTTGTTGCTTTTTTCAAGAAGTTATTTTCAGGGCAGCCTAAAAATAAAAAGCCGCTCAACTTTTATTTATAAAAGCTGACCGACTATATAAGTTAAATCATCATATCTAGTGTGAGTGTAAATTTCCAGATGTTCTGATATGTCTTCAATTGTTTGGAAATCCCTTAAGATGGATTTAACTCCCGGGACCTGCAATCCATCTGTATAAAGGATGAACTTTGAGCCTTTCTCATATGGATAGGTATGGACTCTATATGTTTGAGGCTTACCTGACATATATCCCAAAACAGGCAAAGGATAAATAAATTTACCAGAAGGGCTATAAAGAACAAATTTGACATTACCGACTGAGGAGTAAGTAAATTGCTTTTTATTAAAATCTACTTTAAAAAGCGATACAGTGGCACCCCGTTTGTTTTTAAGCACTTCGTTTCCCCTTTGCATCAGGGAAGCTATATCTTCATGGTGATATTCATTTACGATCTGACTGATTGCCTCAGATGATTCGTTGGCAAGTTCACCGCTTCCTAACCCATCAGATAGTGCACACATAAAATATTCATCCGTTGTAACCATTGTAAAACTGTCTCCGCAAAGCGATTTCCCCAGCTTCTGCAGCTGAAATGCTAAGGCGTGCACGTGACTATTCGACTCAATATCGATCATTGGTAAAGCTCCATCGATTTATTATCAGCAGCCAAAGCTTCTCTCAGCTTATGAATGGCTCTTCTCTGCAATCTGGAAACATGCATTTGAGAAATCTCCAATTCTTCACCTGTTTCTTTTTGACTTTTGTTTTCAATGAATGTTAAATGAATGATCTGTTTTTCTCTTTCTGTAAGAACATGCAATACACTTTCCAGCATCATACGCTGATTAACTTTCTCATATCCTTCTTCTCTGGAACCAACAATATCCAGAATAGTTACAGTGCTTCCATCTGAATCAGCTTCAATGGAGTGGTCAACCGATAACGCTTGGTAACTCTTGCCCATTTCCATCGTTTCCAGAACTTCCTCTTCACTCACCTCAAGAAAATCCGCTATTTCGTATACTAACGGCGAGCGCTGAAGGCTATTTGTCAGTTCATCCACTGCTGCTTTAATTTTCGGTCCCAGTTCCTTAATCCTTCTTGGAACATGGACACTCCAGGTTTTATCCCTCAAGAAACGCTTGATTTCTCCAATAATCGTAGGAATTGCAAAAGCTTCAAATGATTTGCCGACAGTTGGGTCAAACCTGCGAATAGCTCCAAGCAAGCCGATCATGCCGACCTGCATGAGATCTTCATGAAAGCTCTTTCCTTTAGAATATTTTTTGGCCAGCGTCTCAACCAGGCTTGCATAATGTTTAACAAGTGAAGTTTGAGCGGCTTCATCTTGATGTAGCTGGAAATCCTGAATCAGATCATTTACTTCTTCTTTAGTTAGCTTCGTAGTTTGTGACAGCCGTGTCATTATTCACCCGCTCCCCGTTTAAAAGCTTAGTCAGATAGACTGTAACTCCTGAGTCTATTTGAACCCTAACCTCATCCATGAGTGCTTCCATCAAATATAAACCCAGCCCTCCTTCCGAGAGAGAGTCAACTGAGGAATTGGACGAATATGGTCCAAGCTCGCTTTTCTTTTGCTCGAAGTTAAAGCTTTCTCCTTTATCGGATACAATTACTTCGAGACGGTCCGGATATAGGCCAAAGCCAATTGTTACTTCTCCATTTTGAACATTTTTATATGCATGCTGTACCGCGTTGGTACACGCTTCGCTTGTCGCAATTTTTAAATCTTCAATCTCGTCATAGGAATAACCCATGCGGCTCGCAATGCCAGAAAGGGTCAAACGAACAATGCCAACATATTCCGGTTTGGCCGGAATTTTCATTTCAATATAGTCAACTAATTGATTCATTGTACACCATCCTCTGCTTTTGAAGAAATATCAATGATGTCATTTAGCCCTGTAATGCTGAACAGTCTGGCAAGCCTATCAGAAAGTTCCACCAGCTTCAGCTTGCCGCCATTTTTTCGCACAGCCTTCAAAAGTCCGACAAACACACCCAGGCCTGTACTATCCATATATGAAACATCTTTCAGATTGATGACCAAATTAGCATTTTCCTTTTCCGCAAGAGGCATGAGCTCTTCACGAAGCTTCGGAGCAGTAAAGGCATCTATTTCACCGGAAACATTAACAGTTATTTGTTCTTTATTCTCATTAGTAATGGTTTGTAAATTCATCTTTTCCTCACCTCAAAACGTTAAAATACGAAATAAGCTATTGGTTTCCTTCCCGCTTAGGGCAAAACCTAAACCTTTCTGCGGATTATTATAAAGGTAAAATCATCCCTTAATTGAAAATCCTGCATTTGAAGAAATTCCTGATAAATCTTTTCAACAATTTGCTGTGCAGGCAAATCAATATAGTCTTTAATCAGCTTTGTTATATATGAACGTTCAATAAATCCGTCCTGAGAGCGGGTTTCGGAAACGCCGTCAGAAAAAAGCACAACCATATCACCGCATTCGATTCTTTTCTCATACTGCTGATATTTGATGTTCTGGTCAATTCCAAGAACCAGTCCTTTTGCATCAAGATCTGAAAAACGATCCTCTTTATGCGAATAATAAAACCCTGGTTCATGGCCTGCAGATGCATAATTAAAAATGTGGCTTTCTGTATCGTATTTCCCATAGAACATCGTAATAAACATACTTGGGTCAACATTTTGCTCTACAACACTGTTTAAATTTTCCAGAACTTGATTCGGATACTTTCTCGACTCAGGCAAACTGTCCATTGCATACTTAATCATGGACATACATAGTGCAGCAGGGATTCCTTTTCCTATCACATCTGCAAGGGCAATGCTAATTCCATTGCTATCCTGAACAAAATGATAATAATCTCCGTTCATTTGCTTGGAAGGAATGCTGATTGCCCCTATATCAACTTCAGCAGAATCAGGAACAGAAGTCTCCAAGAGCGTTTGCTGAACGTTCGCTGCAATCTCAATCTCAGACTTGATCTCCCGCTGCTTATCCCTTAATATCTGATGCTCCTGATAAGCCAATCCGTATCCAATCATAACTTCTAGGAGAAAATCAAGGGAGTGAAGGATATCATCCTTTATATCAGGAAACAAGTCCTGAAGAACTTTTCTGTGAATACTGACGATTTCTTCTGGCGGAATTTGCTGCTCAATTGTTTTGCGGCTGAATTTTTGCCCTTGGTAAAGAGCCGTCTCAGTCAGCTCATTTATATAATTACTAACTAATTCCCTGTATTTTCGTTCGAAGATTTCTTGGAATTCCATTAAGCTTCCCCTTCCTCCTAGCGAAGCCATTTAACCGCTTGGATATCAGTACCCTCTCCTATTCCTGAATGAATATTAAATTCATCCATTAAGCGTTTTACTCCGGGTAGTCCTGCTCCAAGGCCTCCGGAAGTTGAAAATCCATCTTCCATCACCTTTCGAATATCCGGTATGCCCGGTCCGTTATCTATGGCTATAATTTTTAAACCCTGTTTTCCAAATTCGGTAATTCTTTCAATGCATATCTGGCCTTGTCCAGCATATAAATAGATGTTCCTTGCGAGTTCTGATATGGCTGTCGTAATTCTTGCCTGGTCAACGGTGCCAAACCCGAGCTCCTTTGCAACATTGCGCCCCAGCTGCCTGGCTGCTACAATGTCCCATTCAGTGACTATCTTTACACAGGATTGGTTATCCATAAGTTAGTCCCCCAATTCCTGCTGTAGTGACTCAAGCCCTTTTTCAAGATCTAGTGCAGTTTCAACTTCTTCCAGCTGTATACCAAGTTCAATCAATGTGATCGCTACTGCCGGTTGTATCCCAGTTAGTACAACCTTTGCCCCCATAAGCTTGGACATGCTGATCACATCACCTATAACTTTAGCAATAAACGAATCTATTACGTCTACTGATGTCAAATCGATAACAACCCCATATGCACCTGTTTCATGGATTTTCTGAAGTAGGTCTTCCTGGAATTGCAATGCTGTTTGATCATCAAGCTCCCATTGAATGGAAACGAGCAGACAGTTTTTTAATTTTAATATTGGTATTCTCGGAGTTCTCACCGGTATTCCCCCATAGATACAATTTTCCTATTAGTCATTTCCAAAGCACTTTCTATCCCTTTTTGCAGTGTATTCTTTGTTGTTACTTTATTCAGGTTAATTCCCAAGTTAACAATAGTCTGGGCAATCTCCGGACGGATGCCGACAAGCAGGCACTTTGCTCCTACCATCCTGACCGCTTCCGAGGCTTGAATAATGTGATGAGCGACCATTGTATCTACTACCGGTACACCTGTGATGTCAATTAAAACTACTTCCGCTCTATGCTTGACAACACCATGAAGCAGATTTTCCATTATTCTTTTTGCCCGTTCTGTGTCTATCGTACCAACGAGAGGCATAACCGTAATATTATCAAATACCGGGATAAGCGGTGCGGATAACTCCTGCAGCGCCATCTTCTGAATAGATACCGTTCTCTCCCATGAAGAACCGTAGTGGTGAATTACCTCATAGCTCATAGGCGATACACATTCTTCAAATAGAAAAACAAGTTCAACCTTTTCCTGATCGGTCGATTCTTCAGTCATTTTTTCAAAAATGATTTTGCTCAGTTCCTTCATTCCAGAAATGATGAAGTGAAGCGTCCAGCCGATCTGCACAATTTTCAGAGAGAAATCATTCAGCCTTTCTTCCTGCTTGTCTTCCGGATTACTCAAGTGATGCATCAGGATTCCAATAAATTCACGGCATACCTGGTCATAAACCGAGGACGAAATGACATTGGAAACCTTTCGATCATCTGTATCTTTTAATATACGGGTCCACTCTTGTATAAGATCTTCCTGATGTTTCACTAAAAAATCCAGAATAGGATTTCTGGATGACCGGCTCATGGCGGTTACCCCCTTAAACTGCGATAATAATATCTGCTTACTATTATACCTATTAATGTAAACAAAAAAAAGAATTCTGGTGTTATTCCTTGCTTCCTTATACTGGACGTAAAAAGGGGGTTGCATCGTGCAACCCCCGCTTTATTATCTAATATTTTTTTAAAAATGGCCTTCCGCACGCACGAAAGTTGTATTCGTAACAGCTAAAAGAATGCAAGCCTGCGCATTACAAACTCTACAGCAGTAGGCAAAAAGAAATGAGCTTTTAAAAATCAATAAGGCCCAAGCTTATTTGTAACGCTTCATCGACTTTATCCATCATTTCATCATCGAGATGAGTGATTTTATCAGTCAATCTTTGTTTGTCAATTGTTCGAATCTGTTCCAGTAAGATAACGGAGTCTCTTTCAAATCCGTATCGCTTAGCGTCAATTTCTACATGTGTAGGCAGCTTTGCTTTCTGAATTTGAGCGGTTATCGCAGCAACAATGACAGTCGGACTGAACCTGTTACCTATATCATTTTGAATGATTAAAACCGGACGTACGCCTCCTTGTTCAGAGCCGACAACAGGAGATAAATCTGCAAAATAAACGTCGCCGCGCTTAACTATCAACGGATTACCCCCCGCTGACTAAGCGGTCAACAGTGTGGTCAGCCTCGGATTCTGCCAAAAAAGCTTCGGAAGCAATGTTAAGATTAATCTTGGACATTTCCATGTATCCTCTTCTCATGGATTCACGAATCTGTCGCTTTTTTCGCTCACGAATATACATTTTGGTTGCTTGATAAATTAGCTCGCTTCGATTTCCGTTTTCTTGTTTCACAAGACCGTCCAATTCTGAGACTAATGTCTGCGGTAAGCGGATCAAAATTTCAGTAGTTGCGCTGGATTCAGACACAAACATACACCTCCAACAAACTTGCACACCCGTTATTCATTCCTGTTTAATCATAACATTTATAAAACAAGAAGCAAAGCCATTTTTCGCAATAATTCTTCAATATTATAGACATGTTGGTGTCTTTTTTATTCAATAATTTATATGGTTGCGCAGATACTAACTCAAAAGGGAATTTTTCACTTTCACAATTCTGCCGTTTTCCATATATATTCGGGGCACTCTCGTCCCTATTATGCATGTGACTTCATAGTTAATGGTTTCAAGCCTTGAAGCCACTTCATCTACAGGAATTTCCGAATTCTCCTGCTTTCCGATCAGTGTAACTTCCGTGCCCGAAGACATTTCTTCAGGCAATAAAACCATACATTGATCCATGCAGATCCGTCCAATAATTGGCACTCTTTTGCCTTCTATTAGCACATCGGAATTTTTCAATTTCCTGATCCAGCCATCAGCATATCCAATAGGAAGCGTGCCGACCCACTCATCTTTCTCAGCTTTGAAAGTGGCCCCATAGCTGACACTGTCTCCTTTATGAATTTTTTTGACTTGGACAAGCTTTGTACGAAGAGAGAATGCTTCTTCGAGCTTATACGGAAGTTCCTTCTTCATTTCTTCTGATGGCGACAAACCGTACATGGAAATCCCCAGCCTTACTGCATTAAAAAGCTTTTCCGGAAAACGGAGGCCTGTTGCACTGTTCCCGCAGTGAACCATCCAATCCTCCGAAGGAAGACCTTCAATCATCTCATTAAAACGTTTGAATTGCTTTTCAAAGTAGCCTGTTTCAAGCTCGTCAGCTGTCGCAAAATGAGTATAGATCCCTTTAATGGCAACTTTCTCTTCTGAATTTGAATAAGAAATAAACTCCATGAGCTTCTCTTTCTCTGTAAAACCGAGACGGCCCATTCCTGTATCCACTTTAATATGGCAGAAAAGTGTCCCTTTCTCCAATTCATTCATTGCTTCTTTTAGCCAATCCAGTGAAAATACCGTCAGTGTAATATGATGGTCGACCGCTGTCTGCACATCGGCCGCTCTTGATCCCCCAAGCACCAAAATGGGTGCAGTAATTCCTTTTTCACGCAAAGAAAGGGCTTCATCCAGAAAGGCAACGGCAAGCATGCTTGCTCCAGAGGAGAGCGCTGCCTCAGCTGTTTCGGAATCACCATGGCCATATGCATTCGCTTTAACAACCGCAATGACCTTCGTTTGCTCTCCCACATGCTTTTTCATGTTTCTCACGTTTTGTTTTATCGCATCCAGGTTAATTTCTACCCACGTGTCCCGGTAAAATGATCCCTGATTCATAGTGACACTTCCTCGCTAAAGTTTATACAAATATGATTATCAAACTTTACTGCAAGAATTGTCAAATGTTCCAGGATACCGAGCAAAAAAATTCCGGATGGCGCCGCCATCCGGTTTGGTCTACTTGGCAGACTGCCCTTGAACAGAACGTGCAACCGAAATCATTTCATCGGGGCTCAAATCGTCAGAGGCAATCATATAATCAACATCGTTATTCGTCCATGAAATGGACTTCTTTGTCAGCGCTCCAATGGTGAATCCAAGATCTGCCGGAACCCCGCTGACAGGTGTGGCGGTATCTGAAGGAGGCGACTGAGTAGCCCGTTCCTGGATCATTGTGAACGATTTTTTCCCGCCAAAGGTCATGATAATCCTTTTGCCGTTAGCCGTTTTCACTTCTTTTTGATTCTTCAGCTTCACTTTATCCGGAACATCCAATGGATATTTCACAGCGAATGGCTCTTTGCTGGCAGGTGCATTTGCAGGAACATCCAAAAGGGCAAAGGACATGTTTTTATGCATATCAAAAGAATCCTTGTCAAAAGAAGTATTAAACTGGAATTTCTTAAATTCTACTGTAACGAGAGGATTGCGGTCTGGATCCATAACCTTCACAACAGATGGAGAAAGATCATTTTTGTTAAATGAAATTTCCTGAAAAGGAAGCATCTTGTTGTTTTGATAATTGGTTTTTGTTTCGAATACATAATGGGTATTCGTTGATTTAAACACTGATTTTTTGTCGTCCATGATGTCTTTTACCAATGATTCAAATAAATAGGCCTGACTGCTGTTTTTTGGCCAGTCGCTTTGAAAGCGGAAGCTCTTGTTCAAAGCAGGAGTCAGCACATAAACTCCTTCGTCATTCCGAAGAATCATCTGGCTTTGATCTTTATTTTGGCTTTTCAGGCTGACACGGTAATAGGAAGGCTGCTTGTGCCAGATTTCCACATCATAAACCTGCGGTTCGCTTCCGGTCTGGAGGGTCATTTTGGCTTCTGCCTTATAGCCGTTTAAATCTTCTACTTTTTTATCGAGCCCTTTTACCACATCCGTCTGGGATTTATTCCCGCATGCTGCCATTACCAGTACTGCAATCAGCACTGTCACAATCAGAGCGAAGCTTTTTTTCAACCTTTCCAACCCCTTTGTCTCATACTGACCTAAAAAAGAGAGATGATGAACAAAGCCTTCAAAATGACTTGTCTCCCTTATCGCTCTACAAATATATGAGACAGGGTTTTATAATATGCAGACTAGCTTGACGAGCTTTCGATCAGCACTTGTGCAGCTGCATATTCTTTTGTATGGGTAATGGAAAGGTGAAGCTTATCTTCTTCATTGCTTGTTTTGCAGATGATGGCCGGCTTCCCTGCTGAATCATTAAATATCTCTAGATCCTGAAAGCTTAGAAAAGTGCCTATTCCCAACCCGCACGCCTTCGCATAAGCCTCCTTTGCCGCAAAACGGCCTGAAAGGTATTCATCCTGCCTTCTTCCTGATAATCGCAAATATTTTTCTTGTTCTTTCACAGTCAATATTCTTTTATAAAATCGCGGCTGCCTTGCTGCTGTTCTTTTGATCCGATCAACTTCCACCAGATCAAGCCCTATTCCTTTTATCATTTGACCACCTGCTTTTTTAAACTTGTACTAATTTGGAGTGTACAGCCGTAGGATGAACTATTCCTATTAATCATAAAGGAGGAACCCATTTGTTTACCAGAACAGAGAGCCTCGGCGTTTACATCTCACGCTATCCAATTGTTTCAGCACTATGTGCTGTTCATCTCTTACTATGGCTGTTATTTCTGATTCCGGTTCAATCCATTATGTTTTTGTTTACATGGCTCGACGGATATAACTTAGGGATTGCAGAGGGAGAGTGGTGGCGCCTCATAACACCTATTTTTCTTCATGCCAGCTTTAGCCATCTGTTTTTCAACACTATATCACTGATTTTATTTACTCCTCCTCTTGAAAAGCTTTTAAAGAAAGGCAAATTTTTATTGATTTACTTTCTTTGCGGATTCCTTGCGAATGCGGCAACCTTTTTTCTCGAGCCGCTTGAGTATTCTCACATTGGAGCATCCGGAGCCATTTTCGGCTTGTTCGGCGTTTATTTATATATGTCCTTTTTTAGAAAAGATCTGATCAGCAGGGCAAATTCCCAAATCATTCTTATCATACTGATCGTCGGCTTTCTTACTTCCTTTATGTCAGATGATATTAATATCATTGCCCACTTGTTCGGTTTTATGGTTGGGATGGGAACTGCTCCTCTTCTATTGAAGAAGGTTTATCCATAGGCCTTCTGGGAGGAATGGTTCTTCTGGAAAACCAGTTTTCGATTTTCAGGGCTTGCTTGGCGTCCAAGCCTATTAAAGAAATATGAGCCCCTGTAAATCCTGAAATGATCGACGTGTTAATTGTTGTCAGGTCCCTTCTCTTTTGAAAAAACGATTGGTCCACTCTGAAAGTCTGCATATGCTGCTTAAGAACGAGAACAGTTGTTTTTGAAAATACCCGTGATGACAGTGAGAGCTGTTTACCTTTAAGGCTCCATCCAGCATCCTTATGAGCCTGAAGCCCAAGGAACACCGCTGCAATGAAAAAAACAAGTGACAAATAACCCCACGGGCGCAGGAATATACACAAGGGAATGATCAGAATAAGAGCTGGCAGCACTTGGCCAAAAATGTATCTTGCGCGCGCCTTAGGCGACACCTTGATTAACTCTGACGACAGTGTATAGCTTGGAGCAAATTCCATCAGCAGAGAAGGTATTTGCGATTTTTTTACAAAAGGAAAAAGCGTTGCTGAAAACTTCTCTCCTTTTGTTCCTCCTCCCGCAATGAACAGGTGAACCGAAGCGTAACCAAATGGCTGTCTAAGAATGCCTTCTGAAATTTTGACTGCCTGGATTCGGGCAAGCGGAATGGTTAATTGGTTTTTCTCAAGGAGACCTCTTGAAATGATTAGTTCCTTCTCGTTCTTTACGATAGTAAAAGAGGCGTATTTCAAAATAACTCCGAGCATACTTACAATCCATGCTAATACAAAGCCAATAAATACGGCAAAGGCATAGAGGGCCAGGCTCGCATTTGAAAGGAATTCAAATTTAGAAAATATGCTTTGCCAGGGAATAATGTCATCAATCTGTGAAGCAAAAGCAGCGGCTGCAGATAATACAACGCCTATTCCGCTTGAAGTTGCAGCGCCAAATAATAAATCTCTCCCGCTTAATTTGTATATTGCTTCCTTTTTGGACAGAGACAATCTATCAGCTGGCTTCTCTAAAACAAGTTCTGCATTTTCAATCTCTTGCTTTTTCCTGTAAAGCACTGCCCAGATTTCCTCTGCCTTTTTTTTATGAATAGCCTCAAGCACCACTTCTGCTTCCTTGCCGCCGCCTGCAGTTTCCGCCTGCAGCCGGACGAGGCCAAATGCTTGTTGAACAAGGCCCGCATTTACATGGACGGTTTGGATCCTCTCAACAGGTATGTATCTTTTCTTATTAACGAAAATTCCGTTTTCGACTCTTAATTCTCCGTTCTCGATTCGATAGGTGAATTTCAGCCATGACAGCACACTAAAGATTACCAAGATCAGAATAAATACGCCAACACCGGCATATTTCCAGCCAGCTGGCATACTTCTTGCCCCATTAAAAAATAAGAAAACGACAAGCGGAATGATCATATCCTTTACTCTTTTAATAAAGTTTAATATAACAACGACCGGATGAAGCCGATTTGGTTCACTCATCATCATCTGTCACCCTTGCAAGCCTTGATATGTAATCACGGAGCTGATCTGCTTCATGAACATCAAGAGCAGGAATATGATGCTTTGTGGCAGCAGTGGTAATTTCAATGGTTGCGAGCTGATATTTCCTTAAAAGCGGTCCCTGCTGGGTATCCACATGCTGCACACGCACCATTGGAATTAAAACCCGCCTCACTGTAAACATCCCATATTGCAGATCAATTTCTTGTTCATGAATTTCGTATCTCCACACCCTGTGACGGAGCATGGGCTTTAACCAGGCTGAGTAAATCAAATGGATGATCCATGAGCAAAAAAGTGCAATAACAATCCATATTGGCCATTCTTTAAAATAAAATAATACACTTACTCCAATAAGCACAAATAAATAGAACAGGCTCGAAAGCAGTGCAGAAATCCTCCACATTGTCAGAGCTTTTCCGCTGATTCGATTTTCAGGTGCTTCTCTCAAGTTGTTTCCCCTCCCCAAAATACCACGCTTTTCAAAAAAAGCCTTTATGTATGGTGAAGCGGGCGAAAATGCCCCGCCAGCCTTCGTTTTCCAGTATATACAAATAAGAGGTATATGAATAGGTTGTGTTAAAGGTTCGTCGAATGACCTTTTTTTCAAATAAGTCTGTTTTCGCAAAAGTTGTTGCTATTCGTATATGTAAACTAATTTGGTTTGGAAATTACTTATTTCGATGAAGAAAGAAAGGCTGTTTTCGCAGAGCTTGTTGTTTTTCGTACATGCATTTATCACGCATTTAGACTAGCATCGGGGCATCTTTTCTTAAAGGTTTTTGCCATCCCATTGGTTTCGAGGACTATATATAGGGTCATGAGCAACAAAGTTTAAGAAAAGAGCATTAAATAAAAAAAGCTGTTCAAAAGCTCATTGGCAAGAGAACAGCTTTTCCTCTATTTATTTTTTCCCGGCAGGAAGCTCAAGCTTCTTAAAGCGCATGCTTATAACAATCCCCGAGCCGATGGCGCGTGAAGACAGATTCAGTGCGTGCAAACTGAGGTAAGAAATGCTTTAAATTTCGATATTAAAAAACCGGCAGGCGGCCGGCTTTTTTGCATCACGTCGATATCAGCTCTTTTGAGCGTTAATCGCTTCCCATTCTTCTTTGCTCGGACCATATACACCAGGAACTGTCAAATCAGCTTGTCTCATAAGGACAGTCAACTGCCCGCGATGATGTGCCTGATGCTGAATAAGCAGACGGAATACGGCCTGAACAGGCATGTCCCTTCCGAATAAATTCACCATTTCATTCATTTTCTGATCTGAAACCTGTTCAGTGAATGCTTCTGTTAAGCGCTGGCTTACTATTTTGTATGTCTCGCTGATTTCAGCAGCTGATTTAGGCGCAGCTTTTTGAAGATAAGGAATTTCAAATTTCACTCCAATCTGTGAAGGAAAGTAGTAAACTGCTCCAGTAATATGCCAAGCCAGGCTTCCGATGCTGTATAACCCTGGGGACACTTCCTGATTCAACGATTCATCCGTCAGCACATCCATAACCTTTTGCGTGTCTGCTGCTTCCTGTTTCCACTCGTTTAAAAAATCATTCACTGATGTAAACATTCCATTCCCTCCTCAATTTAGCAAATCGTTTCATTTTTTGAATGATTGGTGTTTTTTCATGGCGGTTATAAATTAAGACTGTTTTCGCAAAACGGTTATAGATAGGCTTCGTGGCATCTTTTCCTAAAATTAGCAGCTGTATAAATGTCCAGATATTTATATAGATGGAAAAGCAACAAAGTTTAAGAAAATAGCCTAAATTAAACAACTTTTTCAAATTCATTGTATCATGATCAGCTAATCATCTGCTTGTTTCAGGAAAATATTTGCTGGAGATTTATTTCATCCATAAAAAAACCTCTTTCCGCAAAGGAAAGAGGTTTTTTTGCTCATATCATTAAGATTGAGAAGAAGAAGAATATTGTTTTTTCCGTCTTTGTTGAGAAGAACGGTTTTTGTCGTTGTAAGAGCGGTTATGATTGCTGCTCTTTTTGCCTGAGCGCTGATTGTATTGTCCGCCTCCGCCGCCTTCACGTTTGCCTCGGTAGCCGCCGCTCTTTTTGAAAGGAGCAGGTGCTTCCTCTGTCAAACGGACAGGAGATTGGCTTGGTTCTTTTGTCATCAGCTTGATTGCTGCAGAAATGATTTTTTCGGAATCAAACTCTTCAAGCAATTGCTCAGCAGCTTTTGCGTAGAACGCAAGGTTTTCATTTTCAATCGCGCTGCGAAGTTTCTCAAGAGTAACGGATTGCTGGCTTTCAAGTGCTTCATCAAGAGTTGGCGGCTTCATGCGATCCATTTTGCGTTTTGTTGTACGCTCAATGTTTTTCAGAATTTCCATTTCTCTTGGTGTAACAAATGTCATTGCCATACCTGTTTTACCGGCACGGCCAGTACGGCCAATACGGTGAACATAGCTTTCCGGATCTTGCGGCACATCAAAGTTGTAAACATGCGTAACACCTGAAATATCAAGTCCGCGGGCAGCTACGTCAGTTGCTACAAGCACTTCAATGCTTCCATCTTTGAATTTACGAAGAGCTGACATTCTTCGTGCCTGGCTCAAATCTCCATGAATTCCTTCAGCTGCATAGCCTCGTAGTGTCAATGCTTCAGAAAGCTCATCAACACGGCGCTTTGTACGGCCGAATACGATCGCAAGTTCAGGAGACTGGCTGTCAAGCAAACGAGTCAGCACGTCAAATTTCTTTTTCTCCTGGATGTCGATGTAGAATTGCTGAATGTTTGGAACAGTCACTTCTTTTGACTTTACTTTGACAAGTTCAGGATTAGACATGAATCGTTCTGCAATTCGGCGGATCGGGTCTGGCATCGTTGCTGAGAATAGAAGAGTCTGATGGCTTTCAGGAACATTGGAAAGGATGGATTCGATATCTTCGATGAATCCCATGTTCAGCATTTCATCTGCTTCATCAAGTACAACTGTGTGTACATTTTGAAGTTTAAGCGTTCTGCGGTTAATGTGATCAAGAAGACGGCCAGGAGTTCCGACAATGATGTGCGGATTTTTCTTCAAGGCGCGAATTTGGCGGTTAATGTCTTGTCCGCCGTAAATCGGAAGTACACGTGCACGCTTGTAGTAAGCAATTTTATAAAGCTCTTCCGAAACTTGAATTGCTAATTCCCTTGTTGGTGCAATAATAATTCCCTGAATAGATTGGCTTTCCGGATCAATTTTTTCTGTTAAAGGAACACCAAAAGCAGCAGTTTTTCCTGTTCCAGTCTGGGCTTGACCAATAATGTCCTTGCCTGCTAATCCTAGAGGAATGGTTTGCGCCTGAATCGGTGTTGCTTCCTCAAAACCCATTTTTTTAATTGCCTTCATCAGGCTTTCGCTAATACCTAATTCTTGAAACATAGTAGTCAATGTATCATACTCCTTTATATTATCTGCTAGTCTTCACAGACTCATATGCAATAAATAATAAACCTTTTCAGGGAAATTTTCATAAACAAGCCCGTAAACACTTTACATTTAATCATAGCACTAACTTTAGAATTACACAATAAGGCTTCTTTCATGCCTTTTGCTCAATTAATGGAAACTCACCAACCTTAGAGAGAATCCTTTACCAGGAAAGAAGTGACTTCTTCTGTCAGCGTATTAAATTCACAATCATGGCAAATTAGATGTTTGGATAACGGAAGAAAGCAGAGTTTTTTTTCTTCTGAGCCGATATGGTTGTACAAATAATGGGCGCTTTTGACTGGTACGATCCCATCGGACTCTCCCTGGACGATTAGAACAGGAATCTGAATATTCTGCAGATGGGGCCTTACATATCGTACAAGTTTCCGAAACTCATAAGCTGCGCTCAGCGGTGTGCCTAAAAATTTCTTTTTATATCTTGTATAAAGCTCATTTTCCGCAAGCCTTCTATGATACAGATCAACAGCCATCACTCGTGCATCCTGAAGAACCTGTTTCGGGTTAATGTAATAAGCCGCTGCACTCAGAAGAACCAGTTTGTTAACAGGATAATTCACAGCCAGGTAGGAAGCGATCATTCCTCCCATTGAAAAGCCGATGACGTATACCTCTGAATGCTCATTTAGCAGCTTCTTCAATTCATTCTCAGCATGCTGTATCCAAGCCTTAAATTTAATTCCCTTCAGCTCAGGAGTCTCACCATGTCCAGGCAAAGCCGGCACCTGAATTTCCCAGCCGAATGTTTGCTGCAAATGCTTGGCTAGCGGCTCCACCTCATATGGCCCTCCTGTAAACCCATGAATACATAAACAGCCAGTCATGGATCTCACCATCCTTCATTGCTTGCTGTTAACCTATACCCATTCGCCAGAAATCACAAAGCACCTTTCCAGTCACTTTAGTCCCTGGCTTTTAGTATGGCCCCTTCTGCTTTTCATTAAGCTTTCGAAGCATTTTTTCCAATCTTTTTTCTTTCGTTTCCTGTCGTTTAGCACTCACAATCCACTCACTCATGCCGCCGCACTCTCAACAAAATGCTGCACGAAAGAATACGAACCATGTGGGATGGTATCAACCAGATGTTTTCCATGAATATCAGCAAAATGCTTCATTCTTCAGGAGCATTCATCACAAGCACACGTTCACCTTTTGGAACCCGTATTTTTTTGAGGATGTCTTCCATATTGAACAATCTCTCCTTAAATCAGGGCAGTAACAACTTCTTCTAGTTTCATTCCCCTGGAGGCTTTAACAAGAATCAGGTCATTCTTCTCCAAATGGTTTTTCAGATCCTGAATCATCGCTTCTTTATCCGTAAAGCTTTTAATTCTGTCTGAAGGAAAAGCCGTTTTAGCGCCTTTTGCTATTTCTTCTCCTAGCGCCCCGTAGGTATAAACAAAGCCAACTTTATCCGGGTTTATTTTTTCGCCGACCTCTTGGTGAAACTGCTTCTCCATGCTTCCAAGCTCCAGCATATCCCCAAGAACGACAAACTTACGCCTGTATCCTTCCAGATCCTCGACAAGCTTAACTGCAGCATGCATAGATGTTGGGCTTGCGTTATACGCATCATTAATTATGGACCAGCCGTTTTCGCTTTTTGAAAGCTCTAGCCGCATTGCTGTCATTTCAAGACTTGCAAGGCCCTTTTTTATTTGCTCCTCTGTCAAGCCGAAATATTTGCCTGCAGCCGCCGCAGCGAGTGCATTCCAAACATTATGCTCCCCGAGTACAGGGATAAAAAAGCTATCTTCAAAAGGGTGTGCTTTAAAAGTGACTCCCTTGTCATTCTGCTCTACTTCAGTTGGGTAGTAATCATTATTTTGGCTTTTGCCAAAGGTTACCGGTTTTCTTGAAAAGCTATTTTGATTCACCCGTTCTTTTAATAAAAGTTCATCACCAAAATAGATGAATTGGCCGTTTGGTGAGAGTCCTTTAATGATCTCCATCTTTGCATCGGCAATTCCTTCCCGTGAACCGAGCTCAGCCATATGGGATTCACCGATATTTGTGATAATGGCCGCGTCAGGATTTGCGATTTCTGAAAGCAGTTCAATTTCTCCCCTCGCACTCATTCCCATTTCAAGAACAGCAACATCTGTCGTTTGCGGCATGCTGAGGAGAGTTAGAGGAAGACCGATATGATTATTAAAATTCCCTTTAGTTTTATGTACAGAATAAGCTTCTGATAAGACGGAAGCTACAAGATCTTTCGTTGTTGTTTTCCCATTGCTGCCGGTTATTCCTATTACTTTTACCCCGATTTTTTCCTTGTAGCTTTTTGCAAGCTGCTGTAAAGCTATAAGCGTATCATCCACATAGATGACAGGAATGTTTTGGGGCGGATTGGGTTCGCTTTCCTCCCATAATACTGCAGCAGCCCCAAGTGATATGGCCTTTTCTGCAAAATGGTGGCCATTAAACTTATCACCCTTAATAGGAATGAATAATGCATCTCCCTCAACATTTCTGGAGTCTGTTGTTACGCCATTAATGGCCATATCAGAAAACTTTTTGTCAAGCCCCCTGCCAAATGCCATTTCCTGAATTTCGCCTAATGTGTTTTGGATCATTTCAGGTCGCTCCTTTCTTATTAAAAGCTTCTTAAGCTCATGTAAGACCTATAGAAGAAACACTATTCACTGCTGAATAGTGTTCTCTGATTTTCACGCGCCTATTTTTTATCCAGCTTAAAAGGTATGTTTAATCTGCTGCTTTTCTTCATGACGTTCAAGAGCCAGATTAACAAGCTTTTCAATCAGCTGCGGGTATTCAAGTCCGCTTTCATTCCATAGAAGCGGGAACATGCTGAATGGGGTAAAGCCAGGCATCGTATTGACTTCATTGATAAGGGCATTGCCTTCTTTTGTTAAAAAGAAATCAGCCCTTACAAGCCCGGAACCGTCAATGGCTTTAAATGCTTTGATTGCCATTTCCTTAATTTGCTGATATTCTTCTTCAGAAATTTCAGCTGGAATGATCAAATCTGTATCAGCATCTTCATACTTAGCTTTATAGTCATAAAATTCTTTTTTAGGAGCAATTTCGCCTGTAACCGAGCATTCAGGCTCATCATTGCCGATAACGCCTATTTCGATCTCTCGGCCGATAACAGCTTCCTCTATAATAATTTTCCGGTCATAATCAAATGCTTCTGCAAATGCTGCAGCCAGCTCTTCGCGGTCTTTGCATTTGCTTATCCCTACGCTTGAACCAAGGTTTGCCGGTTTGACAAAGCAAGGATATCCAAGCGTTTTTTCCACCATGCTGTAGGCTGCTTCCGGATCTTTTCTCCAGTCATTTCTGATAAACCAAACATAGTTTGCCTGCGCAAGCTCTGCCTGGGCAAATAGCTGCTTCATGACAACTTTATCCATACCTCCGGCAGACGCCAAAACTCCATTGCCGACATAAGGTATATTCAAAAGCTCCAGCATTCCTTGAATGGTTCCATCTTCTCCGTTCGGTCCGTGAAGAAGCGGGAATACAACATCAATGGCTTCACTGCTGTTTTCGTTTCCCGCAGGGAAAAGCTCACCGTTTAACTCCATTGGGGAAACAGCGGTTCCTTCTCTTTCAAGCTTTAGCGCGGAGACATTGGAAACAGGTCCTTCCAGCTGCTTGGCACGGATCCATTCGCCTTTTTCCGTAATATATATTGGATGTATATCAAATTTATTGGTATCCAGTGCATTGATAACGGCCAGTGCAGTTTGCATGGAAACATTGTGTTCTGCAGATTTGCCGCCGTATACTAGCCCAAGTTTGGTTTTCATTCGATTTCCTCCTAAGAAAAATTCATCTTACCTATTTTATCACTTTCAAGTCTCTTGTTATAGATAACCAAGCAAATCTTTATAACATTCGTTTTAGAAGATCTTTTTTGGACAGAAAGACGAAAAAGCGGATAATTAGCCATATTTATATTAAAATAGAGAAACCGAGAATCAAGGAGGGTCATTTAATGGAAAAAATTACATCTGCAGAACAATTTGGGAGCATCATCAGCCAGGACATAGAGGTTATGATCAAATTTTTCGCTGACTGGTGCCCTGATTGCACAAGAATGAATCTCTTCATAGGTGATATTCTTGAAGAATACAATCAATATAAATGGTATGAAATTAATAAGGATGAGTTCCCTGAAATCGCTGAGAACTATCAGGTAATGGGTATTCCGAGCATTTTAATCTTCAAAAACGGCGAAAAGCTCGGCCATCTTCACAGTGCAAACGCCAAATCACCTGAGCAGGTTCAGGAGTTTTTGTCAGAGAAACTGGCATAAGCCGAGCAAGGACAAATCGTTGACAAAAAATCAAAAACCTTTTACCATTTGCTTAACTAAAGTTTTTAAGGAAATAAATATATAGCTCTTATCGTGAGAGGTGGAGGGACATGGCCCTGCGAAACCTCGGCAGCGGATCTTTGTGACACCGTGCCAATTCCTGCAAGCAATTAAATGCTTGAGAGATAAGAGGAGAGCCGCCCTATGGACGAATTAAAAACCCTCTCTTCTTATTTAAGAAGAGAGGGTTTTTCAGTTTAGGCACTTTCACTTGCCGTTTAATGAGCATAGGCAATAATAATGGCTGTTTCTGCAGAGATTGTTGCTATTCGTAATATCTTATAGAAAACGTATTAAGACTAACTTCATGGCATCTTTTCTTAAAATTCACAACGGTATATTGGCCCGCAATCATCTAATATAGATGAGAAAGCACAAAGTTTAAGAAAAGAGCCATAATAAAAGACTTTTTCACAATGAAAGCTTGGAGGAATAGAAATGAACAACAAGAATGAAGCACTAGCAACCTTTGCTGGAGGCTGCTTCTGGTGCATGGTAAAACCCTTTGATGAACTTCCCGGAATCCTGGGCATTGTATCAGGATATACCGGCGGCCATAAAGATAATCCAACTTATGAAGAAGTAAAGGAAGGCGGCACAGGACACGCAGAAGCTGTTCAGATCCGCTACAATCCGAAAGTTTTCCCCTACGAAAAATTATTGGAGTTATACTGGCAGCAGATTGATCCGACAGATGCTGGCGGCCAGTTTATAGATAGAGGCGATTCTTACCGAACAGTCATCTATTATCATACAGAGGAGCAAAAGGCTCAAGCTGAAGCTTCAAAGGAAGCCTTAGCTGCAAGCAGCCGCTTTAGAAAACCGATCGTTACACCGATCGAAAAAGCAGAGCCTTTTTATGAAGCAGAGGAATATCATCAGGATTTCTATAAAAAGAATCCGGAAAAATACAAAGCGGAACGCGTTGAATCAGGACGGGAAGCATTCCTGAAAGAAAACTGGGAAAAATAAATGAATAAGAGCTTATTCAGAAAGCATGGAGCCGTTCTCCATGCTTTTTTGTTTTCCTGTATTATCCCGCATCGTTCTTAAATCTGTTTGAGCTCATTTATGAAAGGGAAATTCCCATACATGTATTCTCTTTATTTGGAAAAATTACCAAGGAGAGATTTTTATTAGGAGGAGAATTCGTGACAGCTAACAGCAATCTGCCCCATAGTCCTGAGCCTTATTGGAGAGTGAATGTTCAGCCCCCATCCTTCCCTGCTTTGTCTGACGATATTGAAGTTGACGCTGCAGTAATCGGCGGAGGAATTACCGGTATTACAACAGCTTACCTTCTAGCAAAAGAAGGGCTGAAAGTTGCCCTGCTTGAATCGGATGTTGTCGTAAATGGAACGACCGGGCACACAACGGCTAAAATTACAGCTCAGCATGATCTCATTTATGATGAGTTGATTCATCACTTCGGAACGGAAAAAGCGCGTGCGTATTATCAGGCAAACGATGAAGCGCTGCAGGTAATGAGACAGCTCGTACAAGAGTTATCAATTGAATGTGATTTTTCGGATGAGGATGCATTTGTTTATACGACTGAAGAGAAAAACGCAAGCAAAATTGAAAAAGAACTTCACGCCTATGAAAAGCTCGGCATACCGGGCGGGTATGTCAGCGAACTGCCGATCGGCCTTCCGATTCACAGCGGAATAGTGATGAAAAACCAGGCGCAGTTCAACCCTGTTAAATACCTGATCCCGCTTGTTGGAAAGATCCAATCGATGGGCGGCCAAATTTATGAACATACAAGAGCAGTGGATGTTGAGGATGGTTCTCCTGCCAAAGTGATCACTGGAGATGGCCATAAAATCACATGCAAATATGCCGTTTCCTGCTCACATTTTCCTTTCTACGAGGGCAATGGCTTTTATTTTGCCAGAATGCACCCGGAACGCTCTTATACGGTTGCTGCGAAAATAGCTAAACCATTTCCTGGCGGCATGTATTTAAGTGCCGACAGCCCGAAGCGTTCGATCCGATATACGCCAATGAATGGTGAAAAACTGATCCTCATTGGCGGGGAAGGCCATAAAACGGGACAAAGCAAAGATACGATGAAGCATTATGAAGCTCTGAAAACCTTTGGCCAGACAGACCTTGGATTAACGGAAACGTTATACAGGTGGTCGGCGCAGGATTTATTTACCCTAGATAAAGTTCCGTATATCGGCAGGCTGACAGAGAGCCATCCGAATATCCTGGTTGCCACCGGATTCCGTAAATGGGGTATGGCATTTGGCACAGTTGCTGCCCAAATGATCAGGGACTCAATTCTTGAAAAAGAAAACCCTTATTCAGAGCTGTTTACTCCTTCCCGTTTTAAAGCTGATCCCGGCATTAAAACATTTGTCGCGGAAAACACAAATGTTGCAGGGCATCTAATTGGCGGCAAGCTCAGCACAGCGAGCAAGAAAATAGAAGAACTTCATCCAGACGAAGGAGCTATTGTTTCGTATAACGGCCAAAAAGGAGCTGCCTACAAGGATGAGAACGGGCAAGTGACCGTTGTTGACGCTACCTGTACCCATCTTGGCTGTGAAGTGGCCTGGAATAATGGAGACAGAACATGGGATTGCCCTTGTCACGGCTCCCGTTATTCAGTGAATGGAGACGTTGTGGAAGGACCTGCTGACAAACCATTGAAGAAACTCGAATGAGGCTGATTTCACAGCAGTAATAGTTGAAAGACAGTCCTGACTTAAAAAGGAGCTGAAGAAAAGCAATGGCAAAAACAAAAGTGACTGAAAATGTTTATTACCTTCGAACCCTCATTGCCAATGTCATCTTTGTTTCCTCTAACGACCGAAAAGATTGGGTTTTGGTTGATGCCGGAGTTGGTGATGCTTCTTCCGCCATTTTACGGACAGCCAGAAAATGGTTTAACACTAAGCCAAAAGCTATTCTATTAACACACGGTCATTTTGATCATATAGGAGCTTTAAAAAAGCTTGTGGAAATTTGGGATGTGCCTGTTTATTCTCATCCGCTCGAAATGCCTTATCTTACTGGCAGAAAAAACTACAGTCCGCCTGATCCATCGGTCGGAAAAGGTCTTATGTCCCTCTTATCTCCTCTTTATCCGAGGAAAAGCATTGATCTTGGAAATAAGGGAAAACCCCTTCCTGAAGATGGGTCTGTGCCCTTTTTGGAAGACTTTCAATGGATTCATACACCAGGTCATACACATGGACATGTTTCTTTTTATCGAAAAACGGATAAAGTTCTTATAGCAGGTGATGCTTTTACGACAGTTAAACAAGAATCATTTTTTGCTGTTGCCTCTCAAGCGACAAAAGTACATGGCCCGCCTGCTTATTTCACAACTGATTGGATCCAGGCAGAAAACTCCGTCAGGAAGCTTTGTGCTTTGGAACCAGAAACGGTTATTACAGGGCACGGTAAGCCAATGTATGGCGAAAAGCTTCAGTCTGAACTGGAGGAAATGAAAACCCATTTCCGGACAGAAGTGGTGCCTAAGCACGGGAAGTATGTGAATAGTTAGTATTTGTGGAAAAAACAGCCCTAATGCTGTTTGATTCAATAAAACCTATTTTAGAGGAGGAAATGAATCATGAAAGCAATGTATACTGCACAAGCAACAGCACAAGGCGGACGTGAAGGACATGTAAAATCTTCAGATGGTTTCTTGGAATTTACTCTTGTTAAACCAAAAGGAATGGGCGGTAAAGGAGAAGAAGGCACAAATCCTGAGCAGCTATTTGCAGCCGGCTACTCCGCTTGCTTTGATGGCGCATTAAACCTTGTTATTGAAAACAAAAAGGAGCATGTGGAAGGAACAGAAGTTACAGCAAATGTTTCCATCGGCAAAGACGAAGAGGATGGCGGCTTTAAGCTTGCGGTTCAGCTTGATGTAACGGTAAAAGGCGTAGATGATCAAAAAGCTCAAGAACTAGTTGAAGCAGCCCATCAGGTTTGCCCTTATTCCAAAGCAACACGCGGGAATGTAGAAGTAACGCTTAATGCCAAAGGCGCATAATTTTTCTTCATCATTTTAGGCATAATAACAGAAAGAAAAGACGGAATTGCACACTCGCATTTCCGTCTTTTCTTTGGAGGGATAAACGTTGAAGGGCATTGAAAAAGCCATGTATATTCTTATCCTTATATTCACAGCTGCAAATGCAGCCATTAACTTTTCGTTAAAGGGCGGAAGAACGGTCGGCACCCTCTCCGTTATTGCATTTAGCGTTGTGCTGATCATGTTTATTCTTACGGTTATTTACAGAAGGAAGAAAAAGTGAAGATTCAGTCTATTTCCGCTTCATTGTAAGAAAGTACCAGCTTCCTTCTTTCACCACTGGTCTGAAATCGGTCATCTTCATATGAATCAAATCAGCAATTTCCTTTAAATCGGATTTTTCCGGGACAGGATACAGGTTATCAAAGGCAGCAAAAAAACTGTTAAAAGCACTGGAGAATTGTTTGCCATGACGGGAATTCTGAATAGGTGTTATAATTGAGATTATTCCTTCCTTTCCAAGCCACTGAGTCATTTGAATAAACAGTGCTTTTCTCATTTCTGGAGAAAGATAATGGAGTAAATTGTTCATCATGACATAGTCTGTTTTTTCTTTTGGGTGATATTCAATAGCATCTGCACATTCAACCCGTATATTCGTACACTCTCTGCACCGGCTGCCTGCTTCTTTTGCTACTTCTTCATTCACTTCTATTCCAAGCATTTGTAAATCAGGATAGACAGCTGATAGTTTTTGCAAATAGCCTCCATGACCGCAGCCGACATCAATCATGTGGGAAACATTGTGTTTTTTAATGAGATAGGATATTTTTGGGAATGCAAGATGCTCAAGAAAGGAAGACGTTTGGGCGACAACTGTGCCATGCTGTAATGATCAAACGTTTGTTTAACTTTTGTTTGCATAATATCGGGAAAACTCAGAAGCGTTGGGATATGCAGCTCCATCATTTCTTTCAGAAGAACGCCTGTTGACCTTGGGTCCTTTTTGCTTGAAGGAAGCATAAAGCTTTTTGCTGTTTTGAAACGTTCTTTTGATGCCTTTTTTAAGTAGTGAATGGTAATCCCGACATCCACCCACCTCTCCAGAAGATCTTCTTTTAGAGAAAGCTCCATAGCAGCCTCTTTAATGGTTTTAGGCTTCTTGAAAGCTTCATATAAATCCAGCTCATACCCTACATATGCATGCCAGCAGTATAAAAACGGCATGTTACGCTTCATCCATTCCCTTGCCTTTAAGACACGGACATAATCGCTGATGATCATCTGGCTCTCCCTCCTTCTTCCCAAGGATAATCTGTTTCTTCTGTAAACATATAGCCGTTATAGCTGAGGCTTGGATTTGACCTTATTGGAAATAGTCCGATTTGAACCATACGGTCAAAAATAGACTCTTTCCAAAAACCGAGACCTGAAGCATTCAGCATCTGTTTTGTATGAAGCTTTTCATCCAATGTCATCTGACGGATCGCTTTCTTTCGCACATTCGGAAAATAGCGAAAAGGACTGGAATAGGCGAGAGCGGACATGTGGCTCAGATGCAAGACGTGATGAACCCTTGGTTTTCTTACCTTCTCATACCACTTCAAACAGGATAAATCAGCGTGCTCGCGAATTATCCAGCACAAAAGCTCTCCAAGCACGTCACCGTCCTGTATAGCGAGGTTCATCCCTTCTCCTGCCATCGGATGGACACTGTGAGCGGCATCCCCCATGATCACTACATTGTCCTTCACATACTGATCTGCGTTAAAGTGGACCGGGATCATCAGCTGAATTTCCCTCCAGCTTTTAATATGCTTTACGTAATCAGCCAGCTCAGGATAAAGCTCCGAGTAGGCCTCATAAAAAACACTGATTCCCTTTTCCTTCATCCCTTTATAGGCGCCTTGAGGGATCAGATATACCGTTCGCACCATGTTATTGGGAAGAGGGAAAAGACCAAGAAACGTGTGAGGAGTAGAAATCATTTTTCCTTCTTTTAAGTCTTCGGGCCTCGGAAAAGAAACCGTCAGAAAATGATGGTCATATTTATGCTCCTTCACTTTAATGTTCATTGCTTCCCGCGTTTTTGATTTCCTTCCCTCCGCCGCAACAAACACATCCGCCTCAATTTCCACTTCCTTCTCTTCAAGGTCAACAACAGCTTTTTCATTGCGAAACGCTTTGAAACGGCTTGGCTGAATATAAGTAAAGGAAGCGTGTTTTTTTGCTTCTTCAAGCAGTAAAGCCTTCAGTTTTTCATGCGGAATCATAAGAGCATAATCAAAGGGACTGTTTAAAATATTGTAATTCATCGAAGAGCAGCCAATCGTTTCATAAACTGTGTTCTTTTCCCGTTTCTCGATCACCTGAATTTCATTGATCTTATGGCCGGCTGCTTCTACCTGTTTTTTAAGATTCAGGTCTTGAAGGATTTGAATGCTTTTTGGCTGCAGCAGCTCACCCTTGTACATCGCAGCATTTCCTTTTAGCATCTCAATAACGCAAACATCGATGCCGCATCTGGCAAGCTTAAGAGCAACCGTAAGGCCTCCAACTCCTCCGCCTATTACAAGCACCTGAGTTTTCATCCTCTCCCTCCTTTTTAGATAAAGGCAGTTTTCGCATAGATTGCTGCTATTCGTAAAAGAAATTACTTCTCCTCAAGGGGCACGTTTTTGCACTCCACCCGGTCAAACCCGAATCGGTCTAAAAAATCATTATAAGCTTCTAGCTTACCAAGAAGCTTGCCTGTTTCCATATCAGAAAGAGATTCATCACTAAGCTTTTTGCAATTTTTCTCTGCCATAGAAGTTATATAGGAAGCAATCGCTGATTCATTAAAGGTATTCATCTTATTTTCCCTCCAATTCCTATTTATGGAACTTTTCCCAAGTCCTCATGAAAACAAACCTTTTCTATGGCCCCGGTGTTCTTTCGGCAGCACAAAAAAGCAGCTCTATTCAAAAGAGCTGCTGCAAAAGAAATGCATCGATTTACAAAGGTTTCACGGCTGTTACGCACACCGTCAGCTCCGGGCGCACTTTCTTGTATCTGGGCTGAATTTCTTTAAAGCCGACTGCCAGCATATCCCTTTGAATCATTTCACAAAATTCACGTGTGCGTTCCGCGCTTGCCCCCTCTTCCCTAGGCTGCATTGTTATGGCAATCCTGCCTCCAGGCTTAAGAGCCTGATACAGGATTCTTAAGCCTTTCTCCGGATTGCTCCAGATCGTATAATTGTTCACAGACAAAATCTTATGATAATGGTTGGGGTCGAGCTTTGCTTTCTCCACATCACTCACGATAAGCTTGACTGTTCCCTCTTCCACATAATTTTGCAGCCTCTTTTCAGCCTGCTCCTTCATTGTTTCAGAGACATCTACCCCGACTAATTTAACCGCTGGATAGTTTTTTAAAATGTGTTCCATTCCAAATCCCGGGCCAAATCCAACCTCAAGTACGAAATCACCCGGCTTAATTCCAAGCCTGTCTATTGTCCACTTATTAATCGTATGATTTTCCCAGGCCATGATCCTCCCAGCAATATTGCCAAAAAGCCCCTTCGGCTTGGAAAAACTCCGTTTAATAATGCCCAGCATATTCGCACCTCATCCACAAAATAGTTTTACTATTAAGTATCACCAATATGTGGATGGTAAACATTTTTCTTTGTTTTTATAGGAAGGAAGGCACTGAACGTTCTTCCCGGCATCCAAAAAAACATAAGCTGTCCTATGACAGCCTATGCTTTTCTCCTTAGTAAGGTCCGTACAATCCTCTTCGTGTACGGGGTCCGTATAGTCCTCTTCTGAATCCCGGCCCTCTTCTTCCTGCTCTGAAACCAGGGCGGAAAACAACTCCAGGTCTGTTAAAACCAAAAAATCCAAATGCCATCGTAACACCTCCATTGCCTTTGACTATTCCGCACTTCATCATATGCTTCGTACAGGATTTGCGAACGGGCTTTTGGTATCGGATCATTTTTTTTGAGGCTCTATTCATAAACCTTGTTGTTTTTTCATCCATTTAAGTGATTATAGAGCAAGGATACACTTGCGAATTTTAAGAAAAGATGCCACGAAGCTAATCTTTATGCGTGTTCTAAGACTTTACGAATAGCAACAATCTTTGCGATGATAGATGTTCTTTTGGACCTTCTTTCCTTCATAACCGCTTTATCTTTCTGCTGTCATTAAATATACTCAAATATTTCTCCTTCAGCTCGTTATTGTTGTTTCATATCAAAAAAACTTCCTTTTCTTCATTTTCTAAAATATTGTCAACAAAGTCTATCAAATGATCCACGCTTTTTTGATAATCTTCCGAACCGTCTTTTAAACCAATAGACCAAGGAACATTGTGAAGATCTAAAAAATAAATAAAATCAGTAAATATCATGTCTGCTAAATGGGCTCCTTCTTCTAGTGATATCTGATTAGATATAAATAAAGAAACAGCAATGGAGGTATAAATGGATTGCTCTACAGCTTGCCCATTACTGAAATTTTTAAGTTTTTCCCTTATCATTTCCGGAATAGTAACATCTACTTTATTGCTGTAGTTCTCTTCAGCTTCTAAAAGTACCCACTCTTCATGTTCAACCCCATATGGTACTCCAGAATCCGTATATCCCGCTATGAAAGCAAACGTTTCATCTGAATGATAGAGGTCCTCATCATTTATATTTCCTCTATTTCTCCTTTTTTTGCATTCTTTGCAAAGATGCTGATGATGGCCTTTTCCGGAAAATTTTTCATTTGCTTTATATCGGCCACATCCTTTACAGAAGTGCCCTCTGTATTTTTTTCCCATAGTAACGACTCCAATTTATAGATACTTTCAGTTAATCTTCTATATCAGCTACCCATCCAATAGAAAGGTAAATCTCCCAAAGGCCATCGTTATATCCCCAGCCAACTCCATTTGACATTACTGTTACTCGATATAGCCGCTCCTTAAACTGAGCATACCGTTCTTCACTTTGATCGCATTCAAGGGCAACTTTACTATACATTGATAACATACTGTTATAAAATGCAGGATCTATATCGCCGAAGGTGCATGTAAATTCAGTTCCCAGTTCTACATAATACAGCATCAAATCTACCGTTTTCGCTTGATCTTTTGTTATTTTTTTGAAATTGCTGATCGCTTTTTTAGCATCTGATAATCGCAGCTTTCCAAATCCTTTGTCAGGAAAAAATTCATTTTTCACTTGCCTTTTTGTCTTTTCATACAAATCTTGTATAGCTTCTTCTCCTTTAAATTTGCTGTATAAGTAAGCTTTAACATCCTCATTAAGTTTATATAATTCCGAAATCAATTGAATGAGTTCTTTTTGATCGTATTCTCTTAGAGATTTTTTTAGCTCAGTCATTTTAATAGCCATGTATTTAATCATCTCCTTCTGAATTTACTGCTTGTAAGATTAATCTTATTTTAATTTTGAATGCTTCTAACGAAAGGTTATATAAATTTGCCTTTACCGGCAAGTATAATAGCGAATTGAACAATGAGAGGATAACAGCGAAATATCATTTACAAAAAAATCCACCTAGTTTATCATTCTTAATAGTGAACTTAATTGTTCTATATAAAGTAAAGGGAGGTAATAAATTTGAAAAAGCTGTTACAAGTTCTATGTATCGCATTGCTTCTAAGCATCTTCCTTATCCCTGCTCCTGCGCATGCATCATCCAATTACACGAATGGTACATCATCGAAAAGCGGATTCACGCTCAACTTCTCTAGGTCTGACTTATTCTCTCTTTTTAAGGGGGATGGCAGGGAAGAAACTATTCCTAAAGATGAAAAAGATCTTCATAGCTGGTGGGATTGCTGGGATTGGACAAGCTGGTGGACGAAATGGTGCAAAGACCATGACGGAGGCCATTGGGATGATCACGACAGCTCCTATAATATTTGGAAAAAGTACTACTGCGGCTAAAAAAAGAAGTATATAAAACTGCAAAGCTGGCAATTCTTTTAATGTATTCCCCTATCGCATTTTTAGCATCTGCCTATTGCAGGTGCTATTTTTTTCGTCCAAAATAAAAACAGCCACGATCTGCAGCTGTTCTTTCATTTCCTATTAAAATCCTCTAGTAGGACCAATTTCATTTAAAGGCCAAATGCGCGCTTCTACTTTCCCTACAACAGAATCCTTTTTAATAAACCCGAACGCACGGCCGTCATGGCTGTTTGGACGGTTATCACCCATTACAAAAAGAGAGCCTTCAGGCACCACCTTTTTATCCGTCAGTTCCTGCAGGGTAAAGTCTTCTGTCAGAAGCTGTCCAGCCATCAGGCTTTTGCGGCTTTCCTTCAGATAAGGCTCCTTATAAGCTTTTCCATTCACATATAATGTATCATTTTTCATTTCCACGGAATCTCCAGGCAGACCGATAATCCTTTTGACATAATCCTTCGGTGCATCAGGAGCATGGAATACAATTTCATCAAACCTGTTCAGCTTGCCAATTTTGCTTACAATGACGCGGTTTCCATCTTGTAGTGTCGGCATCATTGAAACGCCTTCTACCACTGTAGGAACAAATAAAAATTGCCTTACTATAAATACTATGACCAATGCCAGCAAAATAGATTTAATCCATGATGCTGCCTCATTCTTCTTCTTATTCGCCATTTGAAATATCCCACCTAATCGATTTTACCTAAAATCTATTATACCAACAATTTTACACACAAGTTAATAATATACAAGGCACTTAGAAAATGAAACATATATTTTAACGTTTGAAATACTAGTGGTTTATTTTTCCAAAATGCACCTTCCAACCGGGACAGTCACCCAATTTCCGCTCCTTCAATATCGTATAGAGAGGAGGAGATGCAATGCCCCAGTTATACGATAAAAATCAGCTGATTGAAAACCCCGCTTCTTTTCAACAGTGGCAGATTACAGCCTTTCATGAATTTGCTGAAAAGCTGACGAATAAAGATCATCCATTCCCTTGTATACCGGCTGTCATAGGCTGCAGACTGGGTCATCTTCGATATGCTTTTTGTGAAGATCCTAGAAAATCCAAAAGCCGTGAAATGCTCGCCTCTGCCTTAAAGACTTTCAGGGAACACTCACGTATATACGGAAACTATACCTCCCTCATTGTTTTTTTCGAAAACCATGAGGATTTATTGGAAACTTATACTATAAGAGAATACGAGACCCTCTTCTGGTCACTTTTAATGGATGTCTGCAAATATGACTTGAAAAATTGGCCTGAGCACATTCCGGAAGACCCCATGCACCACGTATGGGAGTATTGCTTTGAAGAGGAGCAATATTTTGTGTACTGCGCCACGCCTTGCCACATAAAAAGAAAAAGCAGGCACTCGCCCTTTATGACGCTTGCCATTACCCCAAGATGGGTGCTGAATATTTTTAATTCAGAGTCTCTGGCAGCTGATAAAATTAAAATGAAAATTCGCGAACGGCTTGCTGAGTATGACTCGATCCCTGCCCATCCTGATTTGAATCTATATGGAAGCGATGATAACTTCGAGTGGAAGCAGTATTTCTTAAGAGATGATCAATCCTCTGCACCAATTTGTCCATTTGCACATCTGCATAAGGCGAAAAATTAGTTTTAGCAGGATTCATTCTTTTAGGCTCTTTTCTTAAACTTTGTTGTTTTTAATCCATTTAAGTGTATATAGAGCAAGAAGAATACAGTTGCTAATTTTATGAATAGATGTCCCGAAACAAGTCTGAATACGTGATAAAGGCATTTACGAATAGCAACAATTTTTGCGAAAACAGCCTTTAAAAACATCCGGCAGGGAGCTGTGCAGAACATATAGAAGTTTGCAGATGGTTCCTCCCTCGAACGGTATCAGCCGCAAAAACGGTACTTATCCATTCTTTCGATTGGTGAAGACATCTGGCAAAGAAGCATGGAAGCAAAAGCAATTTATCGACCGGCTTTTTTTCGATTGCTTTGAACAACCCCCGCTTAGCAGGATTTGAGCAGGGGTTTTTTCGCTATGACTTTTTTAAAATCACCTATTCTTATAGGTTTAGAACAGGTATAAAAATATGCTTCGTGTTATCTTTCCTTAAAATTCTGCAGCTGTATTCTTGTTCATAATCCATTTATTTCATTGAAAAACAACAAAGTTTAAGAAAAGAGCATTAAAAATAATGGTTTTTAAAAGTTTTTTAAAAAACGTTTTGTAAAGTACAAGATATCTCATCAGTGAGCGAACAAAAAACTCACGAAATTGGAGGAATAAAATCATGGCAAAAATGAACAAGAAAATGATTACGTTATGTACAGCTGCAGTGGGAGCTATTTATATAAGCGGATATACATTAACGCAGCCTCTTCAGGCAGAAAGGAAACAGCCAGATACTGCGATTAGCGCAAAGCTCCCGGCTTCAGATTCACAACAATCACCAGATTCCCGATCGATGCCTGAAAGCAAACACTATCGCGGACATGAATTCGCCTTTTCAGATAATAACCAGGATCAAAATCAGGATCAAAATTTCCAATCTTCTTTTGATGACCGCAGCAGCAATCAAGACAACAGCTCAAGTTTCAGCCAGGACCAAAACAGCTCAAGTTCAAGCTCCTCAAAAAACAACCAGGCGTCAGGCAGCTCAAGTGAGGCAAAACAAACGTATAAAGACGGCACCTATACTGGCCAAGGATCCAATCACATTGGATCAGTTGAAGTTGCTGTAACCATTAAAAAAGGGAAAATCGAGAATGTCGAGATTACAAATTGCGATACCCATTACTCTGAGTCATATATCGAGAACTTCCCAGCAGAAGTTGTCAAAAACCAAAGCTCTAAAGTGAATGCTGTGAGCGGTGCAACACTTAGTGCAGAAGATTTTGAGGCAGCTGTCGACGAAGCTCTTGTTCAAGCACAGCAGGCGTAAATGGAGGTAAAGCATATGAGGAATAGAATAAACCGCGAAACCTTTACCAAAATGGCGCTTTATATGGATACAACTGTATCCATAAAGGTAGTATCGGAAGCCATTTCTCCTAAAAAAGCAGGACAGGCCATTCAGCGTGCATTTAAGGCTTTCCGCCACGTTGAGCAAATCTGCAGTCGCTTTACGTCAGATAGTGAAGTGATGAGCTTAATTCAACGCATAGGAGAACCGGTGCGAGTAAGTGATACGCTTTTCGAAGCTGTTCGGTTTTCGCTGGAAGTGGCTTCTGTATCATCGGGGGCTTTCGACCCTACTGTCGGGGCAGTGATGGAATCCTATGGATTTAACCGTCACTATATGCTTAGAACTAGACAGGAAACCGGACTGCCAAGAGAGCCTGTTTCCTACAAAGACGTTCTTCTAGATGAAGAAAACAGAACCATAACACTTCAAAAACCATTAATACTAGACTTGGGAGCTGTGGCGAAAGGACTTGCCATTGACCTTGCAGCAATGGAATTGCATGATTTTGAAGGCTTTTTAATTGATGCCGGAGGAGATCTGTATGCTGGAGGGTTCAATGAGCGGGGAGAAAAGTGGAAGGTCGGCATTCGTCATCCACAGAGGAAACAAGAAATCATAGGAACCGTTGAACTATCGAATGAAGCAATCTGCACCTCAGGAAACTATGAGCGGCGAAGTCCCTCTGATCCCTCTGTTCATCACCTTTTTGATCCAAAGAACCAAAAGCAGGCAGACGGTTTAGTCAGCTGTACAGCGACAGCTCCTTTTGCCATGATGGCCGATGCTTTTTCTACTGCAGCATTTATCCTTGGAGCAGAAAAAGGAATGGTGCTTATAAAAGAAGCAGAGCTCGAGGGTGTTTTAATTACTCCCTCTCTTACAATCTTATCAACAGAAAGAATGGAGGCCTTTCTTAATGAATACATCTAATTCAAGAGTCTCAAAGCTTGAAAACCGCCGTTCTAGATATTCAGATATCTCGTCAAAGGCGGCACAAAATGCTAAGGCAGAAAAAGAAACACCTAACTCTCTTGAAAAATTTTTGAGAACACCAAAAGGGTACCTACTTGCCGTTTTACTTGTTCTTGCCTTAATTGGAGACTTGAACACTAACGCCATTACTGGTTTAAAAAGTACTGGCATAGCTGTCGGTACAGCTGTTCTGCTCGATTTTATCCTTTCACTCCGATACAAAAAAAAGCTCCGCTTACCTGATGGAGGCATTTTAACCGGTTTGATTATTGCCCTTGTTTTAAATATTGCGGAACAATGGTATGTACCCGCAATTGCTTCAGCAGCTGCCATTCTATCCAAACATATTCTTAAAATGAAGAAAAAACCCATTTTCAATCCGGCAGCTTTCGGCCTGCTCGCTGTGCTTCTTATCTTTTCAAGCGGCCAAAGCTGGTGGGGAAGCTTATCACTTCTGCCCTCATGGTTTGTGATTTTAGTCTTGATCGGCGGATACATGGTAACGAATAAAGTGAATAAATTCCCTCAGGTGTTTGCCTTTATAGGCACCTATTGTTTGATCATCCTCATCATGGCATATTTCGGTACGGGTGATGTAACAAATGCCCTTCGGAATCCATTTGTTAATTCAGCTTTGTTCCTGGCTTTCTTTATGGTGACAGATCCGCCTACATCTCCTGCAAAATATAAGGATCAGGTGCTGTTCGGATTTATTGCTGCAACTATAAGCTGTGCGGATTACCTCATTTTTGGCGGCCTTTCCTACCTTCTTATCGGATTACTCGCTGCAAATGCATGGAAGGCATGGGGTACGAAAAAGAAACTTCCTGTCGCTGTGAAAAGAGCCTAATAAAAAAAGCGGAGCACTCATTTCACCCGGAGTTTGACGGGTAAATGAGGTCCGCTTTTTTTATTGTATAAAAGAGAAAGACAAACTGCTTATCCTGCTTTTACCAATGCCTGAATTATCTAGTTTTCATGAATGACTCTGCTGCTGATCCCTTTTGAATCCTTAGCTGCTTCCTCAAGCGAAACATCACTTGTTTCAGGAGCCCAAGCTATGGAGACAATCACACCAACGAGGAGAACTGCTGACAGCCAAAGCATGGATGGACCCAGACCATATGAGCTCATGCTGATTGGCAAAAAGAAGGTCCCGATTGCCGCTCCAATTCGGCTCAATGCATTGGCAAGCCCGATGCCGGAGCCCCTGATTTCCGTTGGAAACAGCTCCGCTGGATAAACCTGAGTGATATTTGAAAACCCTGACATAACAAATGTAAATAATAAAAACAGCGCCATAATGTAGAAAAACGGTCCATTTGGCCATATGCTCATCAAAAATAAGCTAATGGCCAGGATCGCAAATGACCCAATGGTAAATTTCCTTCGAGAGAGCTTATTTAGGAACCACAAGCCGATAATCCCGCCAAGCAAAAGAAAGCTGTTCAAAAGAATATTTCCAAGAAATTCATCCTTAATTTTCATTTTCTCAAGAATGAGCGGCAAGAATGTATAAATCGCAAAATAAGGAAGGACGTTGCAAATATAAAACAATCCGGCAAATGCTGTCCGGACGCGGTATTTTTTTCTGAAAAGGTCATAAAACCCTAGCGCTGGTTTCTTTTCAGCAGCTTGCTCTCGGACGCTTACATCTGCTCCAATGTATTTTTTTATAATGACACGCGCTTCTTCCATACGGTCTTTGCTGATAAGCCATCTTGGAGATTCCGGAGTGCCGATTCTAAGAAGAAGAACGATAACAGCCGGAATCGTACTGCTTGCCAAAAGCCAGCGCCATGAATCAGGCCCGAGCTGAGCCATAAACGTTCCGGCAAAGTAAGCTACTACATAACCTACTGTCCACATAACCGTCAGTGAACCAAGCAGGCTTCCACGGTGCTTTTTAGGCACAAACTCTGAAACAAGCGCCGGTCCTATAGCGTAATCGGCTCCGATCGTAAATCCTATCACAACCCTCAGCAAAAACAATTCCATCGGTCCTTGGACGAAAAATTGAAGAACGGAAGCAATGGCTAAAAGTAAAAAATCATAAAGATATAATTTCTGTCTGCCGATAGCATCACCCAGTCTGCCAAGAAGGATGGAACCGAGGAAAATTCCAATCAAGGCTGAACTCCCAAGGAGCCCCATCCACGCTGAACCCAGTTTCATTTGCGGGCCGATTAAGGCAAGCGCAGTTCCAATAGTGCCAAGGTTATACCCATCTGAAAAATTCGCCCCAAATGTGAGGGCTGTGATTCTGAGGTGAAACCTGTTTAAAGGGGCCTCATCTATTTCCTTTGAATGCTGGCTCAATTTTGTGCTCGCTCCTTTACTTCTATGTATCTAATTTGTCCTATTAGCAATACCCTTATTTTCATGTTTAAAATCTTCTTTATTATTTGTTTGGTTAAATTTGACTGTTGATTTCCGCTTCAAGCACTCATCTTAAGCGGGAGGTCAGGGAGCCGCCTCGGCGCTTCTTTACCATGCGGGGTCTCCCTTACTAAGCAGGAGTCTCAGCACCCGCTCCAATCAACATATTGCTAAAAAATCTTTATGTTATGCATTAGAGATTTCAATACATAGAAAAAATGCACGTTTTATAAACAGCGCGTTTTTAAAAAGAATATTTATATTGGTAGTTTTACGGTCATTTTCGTCCCTTTTCCAGGTGAACTGGCTGCCTTAATCTCACCATTGTGGGCCTTTACAATCCATTCGGCAATGGACAAACCAAGCCCTGTACCTCCTTCTGATCTCGTTCTGCTTTTATCACTTCGGTAAAACCGGTCAAAAATATAAGGAAGGTCTTTATGCGGGATGCCAATCCCAGTGTCCTCCGCAGTAATCTGAATAGAATGAGCATCTTTTTTACAGGTTAGACGTACTTTCCCGCTATCTCCTGTATACTTGATCGCATTATCCAGCAATATCATGAGCAGCTGGTGGAGGCGGTCTTTATCACCATTCATCGAAACATCTTCCGTATGGCAAGTCAGTTCAATGCCTTTTAATTCAGCAACTGGCTGAAATTGTTCCGCAACAAAGGAAACTAGCTTTCCAATCTCGAAAGGATTTTTATCAATCTGCTTTTCATTGGAATCCGCTCTGGAGAGGGTAAGCAGATCGGAGACCAATTTATTCATTCTTTTTACTTCGTTCAAGCTTTTGTAAACCCCTTCGCTCTCCTGTTCAATCGTATGGCTTGGGTGGCGGAACAGCAATTCAAGGTGTGTCTGAATAACAGCAAGCGGTGTCCTTAGTTCATGAGAGGCATCTGCTGCAAATTGTGTTTGCTTGACCCATGATTTCTGAATGGGCTTTAAAGAAAGGCTTGCTAAAAAAGATCCGGCAATGAGCGAGATAACAAGACCTGCGATAGAACCAGCAATAATTATCTTCAGCAGCTGCTGGAGAGTGGTCATTTCAGGATCAATATTAAGGACAAGCATCACTTTGTCTGCTTTATCATCTGTATCCCTGTCCATATCGCCCGGCACATGCGGAGGTGCATCAACTGTTAGAACCCTCCAGGATTTCTCTCCGATCACCCTTGTTTCAATCGAACTTCCATTCGGTTTAAAATCATCTACATCCGTACTGAAAAGGGCGTCTTTCGGCAGCATTCCAATAAAGCGGTTATCCTTATTCCAAAAAAGATAGGCAACCCGGCGTTCCGTCTCCCGCTCATGCTCTCCTCTTATCTCTTTAAACCCTCCAGCCTGTATGTGATCAGCAATCCCGTTCAGCTTATCATCAGTCCCTCTGAGCAGCTGCTGATTCATAAAGTAATACAGTAAGGCCCCTAATGCGAGCAGGATAAAAAAGAATACGGTAGTATTCCATAAAACGAGCCTTATTCTCGTTTTCTTAAACATTCCCTTCTTCTCCTTTCAGCATGAACCCAACGCCCCGGACAGTTCTGAGGTAGTGGTCACACTGAAACTGAGCCAGTTTTTTCCGCAAATGATGGACATAAACATCCACCACTCCGACACCTGCTTCTGAAGAAAATCCCCAAACTCTATTGAAAATCTGCTCTCTTATCAAAATCTGTTCTTTATTTCTCATAAAGTACTCAAGAAGCTGGTACTCTTTAACGGTTAAGTTTAAGTTGTTTTCTCCTGCAAACCCTTCGTGTTCACTCTCATTGATTTTGAGCAGCCCATAGGAAAGCAAACCATCAGAATCGTTTTCTTTTTGTCTGAGAAGAACACGCAGTCTGGCAAGAAGCTCCGGCACAGCAAACGGTTTAATTAAATAATCATTTGCGCCAGAGTCTAGCCCCTTCACACGATCCTCAACACTGTCTTTTGCTGTCAAAAAAAGAACAGGCGTCTTGATTTGATTCTTACGCATCTCTTTTACAATCTCAAGACCATTCTTTTCCGGAAGCATGATATCCAGAATAATCGCATCATATATACCCTGAGACGCCATATATAAGCCGTCCTCTCCAGTTAAAGATGTATCAACCTGATAATTTCCTTCTTTTAAAACCGCGACAATCCCTTCCAATAGAGGCTTGTCGTCTTCTACGACTAATATTCTCATCGTTTCCATTCACCTCTAGTACAGACCTGTACCTAGTATACCGCCTATTTTTTAAAATTGATTTAAAATATCCGGCCTTCATCTGGAATTTTCTATATCGTTCTTTCTGCAGAAAAGACTGAAAACGGAAGACAAACCTTTTAAAAATATCCACGACAAAAAAAGACCCATTTCAGGGCCCTATAAAAAACTTACGTAATAAAAGTAGGTTTGTGCTGCTTTAAAATAGCAGCCGCTGTCTCAAGTGGTTCTCCCGTATGCACATCAAGCACTACAGAGGCCTCATTGAACCAGCAATCCGGTGCTTCTGCTCCCCAGAAAGTCTGGCGCCTTTTATCATTAATATCCCATTTAATCGGCTTAAAGTCCGGATCAATTGTCAGATAATCGCCATTGTACAATTCAATCCGATGTCCATCAGGATCTCTTACATAGAGAAAAAAGGCGTTTGACAGACCATGTCTTCCCGGACCTCGCTCAATGTGACTGCTGTAGCCGAGAGAAGCCAGCACATCACAGCCTTGAATGAGTGCCATCGGATCGCTCAGCCAAAAAGCTGTATGGTGAAGCCTTGGACCTGCACCGTTCATAAAGGCCACATCATGTACGCCTGGCTTTCTGAACAGCCAGGCTGCCCAGATTTTTTCCTCCTCTGTTGAGGTGTACTCCGAGCACCGGAAGCCAAGTTCATCAATATAAAATTGATAGGCCTTTTCCACATCTGTTACCATGCAGTTAAAGTGGTCGATCCGCTGAACCTTTGCCCCCTGATAAAGATCATAGCGCTGAAGCATTCTTTCTGCTTGTTCCATCTTGGCATAAAACTCAATCGGCATGCCTGTTACATCATTCACTCTTAAGGCTCTCCCGACTGCATGCTGCGTACCTGCTTCAAGCCATTTCGTTTTCATGCCCTTTTGTTCAAACAATGCCTGCAGCCGATCAAGATCAGCTTCCTCTGCCACTTTATAGCTGATCACTTCGACGCACGGCTTTTCTGCTTTTTTCAACAAAAGACTGTGATGATTATGCTCCTCAAGCCCTCTTAAATACAGATGGATGCCGTCGGATTCCGTGACGATAAAACCGAGCCCTTTCACATAAAATTCCTTTGATGCTTCAAGATCTGTGACATGCAGAATGGCTCTAGCCGACCGGAGAATATTCCCATTCATTTGCTTTTCTCCCCTTTATACTTGAGTAAACAAAGATTTGGAATTGCCTGTGCTGCCCAGAAAATCCTTAATCCGGTCTTTAAAGACATCTTTTTCATAATTATCAAAGTATGTCATGCCCATCCTGATCGGATCTCCGAAAAAATAATACTCATAATGCATCTGTCTGCTGCCGAATGCACTCATTGTGACATCCCATGCAAGGCGGAAAAGCTGAACCCGCTCATAGCCTTCAAGATTTTTCCCCTGCAGGCCTCGATGAATGATCTGTCCGATTTCATCGTTTTCAAAATCGGCTTGTGTAGGAATTCCCATTAGGCCTGATGCGCCAAGCACCCTGATGATTTCCACAAGTCCCGGATAAATTTTTGGATACCAGTTTCTCGCAGCATCAAGGGCTGCATAATCCGGCGTCATCGTTCCCCATTTATCAGATTTTGCGTTATGTTCTGCTCGGTAAAGATGCGATTTCATCGCTTCAAGAGTCAGCATGATTTCAGTTCCTTTATCCTTTACATGCTGAAAGCCGTCAATTCCAATGGCATCCATAACAGAAAGAGCAATCCCAAGCAAAAATTCCGTTTTAACAATATTCTTTGAAACAACCTGGTGGGACATGTGAACAACGGCATTCGTTTCCCTGAAAGTGCGATTGCAGATAGATGAATTCCCGCATACAAAAACTCTCTCCCAAGGCACAAAAACATTTTCAAAAGAAACAATTGCGTCCCCTTCTTCAAAACGGGAGGAAAGCGGATGATCCCACTCATTTCTGCCAGTGTCAAAGGATTCCCTTGAAATAAACTTTAAGCCTTCAGTATTGTTTGGAATAGCAAATGCCAATGAATACGGATCGTCTTCTTCACCTGCTTTTTTCACGGTTGAAGGGAACACAAGGATTTCATCCGTAATGCCGCCCTGTGTTGCCAGAAGCCTGATGCCGTCAACAATAATTCCTTTTTCATTTTTCTCTACAAGATGGAGTGCCACGTTGGCATCCTTTTGTTCAAATTGTGCCTTCGCTCGATTCACTTGGGGATGAATCAATGTATGGGTAAGGCTGATATCGTTGTCTCTCGCATAGTCATAATAGTTTTTTGCATTGTCGGCGTACATACTGCCTGCTTCTTCGAAAAAACTTGCTGACGCGCCCATTGCCATGACCTCTGCATTCAAATAATCAGGAGAACGGCCCATCATGCCGCCTGATGTCATTGCCCATTCCTGAATAGCTTCCCGTCTTGCAATCAAATCCTCTATCGTTTTCGGCTGCAGAAATGTTATCCCGGCCTTTTCCCCGGTTACAGGAGATTGATAAAGCATTTTGTCCGGTTTTTCGTATTGCAGGTCATACAGGCGGGCCATCGACTGAATAACCCCTTTAAAAGCAGGATGCTCCGTTACATCTCCCACTCTTTCTCCGTGAATGTATATATTGTTATTCGCTGCTTTCAAACGCGCTATATATTCTTTGCCTGTTTTTGCCGGCATACCTAACTCCCCCTTCTTCCTTTACTTTCCGAACTGCGGTATGTGATGGTCACCGAGTGCTACGTGAATGACTTTAGGTTCTGTATAAAATTCAAGCATTGCGTAATGCCCGCCTTCTCTTCCAATCCCGCTCTTTTTCATTCCGCCGAAAGGAATTCTGAGGTCCCTTACGTTCTGCGAATTAATCCAGATCATACCTGCATCGACTGCCTGCGCAACGCGGTGGCCGCGTTTCAGGTCATTTGTCCAGACGTATCCGGCAAGGCCGTATTTAACATCATTGGCAGTTTGAATCGCTTCTTCCTCTGTTTCAAATTCGATAACAGCCATCACAGGACCGAATATTTCCTCCTGGCAAACCTTCATCTCATTTTTCGCATTCAGAAAAACCGTCGGAGGAACAAAATTTCCGGCTCTCACTTCATCCGGCACAGTTCCCTGGATGACCTCGCAGCCTTCTTCTTTTGCCAGTTCTATATAAGAAGCAACCTTGCTGTAATGCTCTTTTTCGATCAGCGGGCCCAGCTCTGTTGCAGGGTCCATCGGGTCGCCCATTTTTATATTGGCTACCCGCTCCTTTAGTGCAGCCACAAATCGCTCTTTGATCTTTTTATGGACAAAAACCCTGGAATTCGCTGTGCACCTCTCTCCATTGAAGGAAAAAATACCCCAAACTGCTGCATCCAGCGCTCTTTCAAAATCTGCATCCTCAAAAATGATCAGCGGTGATTTTCCGCCGAGCTCCATAGATGTTTTCTTTAAGGAGTCGGCAGCATTTTTTATGATTTCAGTCCCTGTTGAAGTTTCACCTGTAAAAGAAATCGCTTCAACATCAGGATGTGCGACAAGCGCTGCTCCAGCTGATTCTCCGTAACCGTGCACTACATTGAAAACACCTTTCGGGAGACCGGCTTTATCAATGACCTTTGCGAGGATATGGGCGCTGATCGGTGAGAGCTCTGCAGGCTTTAATACCACTGTGTTTCCAGTTGCAAGCGCCGGTGCCACTTTCCACGTTTCAAGCATAAATGGTGCATTCCAAGGAGTGATGAGCCCGACTACTCCAAGCGGTTTATAGATCGTGTAATTAATAAAGTCATCATCTGCCTGGTAGGCATCCCCGTGAAGCCTTGATTCCACCATGCGTGCATAGAACCGGAAATTTTCAGCAGAACGCGCTGTCATGTTTCTTGTCTGACTTACTGGCAGTCCTGTATCGAATGCTTCTAAAATAGCAATCTTTTCAATTTCTTCATCAATCACATCTGCAATGCGGTTAATATATTTCATCCGTTCTGAAATCTTCATTGAGCTCCAAGGTCCTTTTTCAAAAGCATCCTTCGCAGCCGCTACCGCCTTTTTAATATCTTCTGCCCGTCCTTCTGCTACTTGATTAATTTTTTCATTTGTAAAGGGATTGATGTTTTGAAAAGAAGAACCCGACTCTGATGAAATAAATTCTCCATTTATATATAGCTGAATGTCTTCAACGCTTGCAGTCACTTCGCTGATCAATTTTTCGGACACTTTAACGGTCATCCATCTCACGCTCCTTTTTCAGTATTTAAGGGGTCACCGTGTCAGGCAGTGAAACGTACTTTTTCAAAACCTTTTTTACTTCCTCCTGAAGCTGTGGTGAAGGAAGATCCATTGGAAGCCTTAAAATGGGTTTTATTTTCCCCATCATGCCAAGGGCTGCTTTCAAAGGAGCAGGATTCGTGTCTTTAAAAAGAACATCATTCAGCTCCATCAGCTCATAATGGAGATTTAATGCCCCTTCTACATCCTTCTCAGTCCAAGCATCATAAATTCCCGCAACCTTTTCAGGAACGATGTTCGCTGTTGCGCTGATATGGCCTGCTCCTCCAATCGCAAGCATTGGATAGCAAAGAAGTTCAATTCCTGAATAAAGAAGAAAATCACGGCCGCATTTGGAGAGAACTCTGTTTACATGCTCAAAATCCTTATTTGATTCTTTAATGCCAATGACATTCGGGCAATCTTCTTTAATCCGGGCAAGAGTTTCAACGTGAAGGTTCACTGCTGTTCTTCCTGGGATATTGTATATAATGAGCGGAATATCAACTGAACCCGCTACTGCCTTGAAGTGTTTATATAAAGCGTGCTGAGAAGGCTTGTTGTAGTAAGGGACAATAACCAGGGCAGCATCCGCCCCTATTTCCTGAGCTTTTTTTGTTAAGTAAATCGTTTCTTTGTGATTAACAGATCCTGTACCAGGTACAAAAGGAACCCGTCCATTCACTTCAGCTGCCGCAGCTTCCATTAGCTGAACCCGCTCACCTGCCGTTAAGGAACCTGGTTCACCAGTCGTACCCGTAACAGAAATACCATGAGTGCCGCTCTGAATATGCCAGCTGATCAGATTTTTAAAAGATTCATAGTCGATCGATTCATCCTCATGAAAAGGGGTCACTACAGGGGCAATTGAACCCCTAAGCTTTTGCTTTGCTTCAAGATATCGGTCCATCTTTTTCACTCCTCAGAGAATCTTGTGCTTTTCATTCTATCAACCTAATGAAAGCCCTTTCAAAATGAATGTACCATGTGGTATCCTATATGAAAAATATGTATTTTATTGGTTTTTCATATGAAATAAATATATGAATTGGGGTTCTAGAGATGGATATGAAACAGCTTCTTTATTTCTGCACCATCGTCGAAGAGGGCCAGATCACACGAGCTGCCCAAAAGCTTCATATGGCCCAGCCCCCTTTAAGCCAGCAGCTCAGACAGCTCGAGGAGGAATTCGGGGTGAAGCTTTTTGACCGTCATGGCAGAAAGCTAGAACTCACAAGTCCTGGAAAAATTCTCTATAAACGAGCCAAAGATCTTTTGTCTCAAGCCTCAGATACAATCGAAGAAGTCAAAGAGACAGCTAAAGGGTTTAAAGGGGTGCTTGCCGTTGGGGCCAATAAGTCCTGTTTTTCCCACCTGTCTGAAAAAATACGGCTATTTCGGAGACAGTATCCTCTTATTACTTTTAAGCTTCGGGAAGGAGACACTTATTATGTTACCGAGCTTCTTAAGGAAAGAGAAATTGACCTTGGCATTGTCCGATTGCCCCTTGCCAATGAAGGGTTTTCGATGCTTCCCCTTCCTCCTGAACCTTATATTTTTGTTTTGCCAAGAGAGTGGGAGAGTAAGATCGGCTCATCAAGATCCATTTCTCTCCAGCACATCATAGAATTCCCCCTTCTTTTACTTCATAGAATCAATGGTACAGGTCAGTTCGAACTTATCGTAAATGAGCTTAAGAGAAAGGGCCTTGTTCCTGAAATAGTCTGTGAATGTCCAGATCCGTCCATGCTTCTTTCCCTTGTCGCAAATGGAGTTGGTGCTACCATCGTCCCGAAATCAACCCTTCAGTCTCTTCAGATGACCCATATGCTTTCTCTCGAAATAAAAGGAACACCGCTCATATCAGAATCAGCGCTGATCTGGCTTTCGGACCGCTATTTATCAAAAAGTGCCCTAAGGCTTATTCAAACCTTTGAACAGCAGCCTGTTTAAATGGAAATAAATCTTTGAAAAGCCTGATTTGATTCGATTAGCTAGCCCTATCAACCTACTGAGAAACCTTTCAAAAACTCAAGCAAAGGAGCTGTGACGAATGGCTAAAGCTGCAATAAGGTATAACGGAGCTAGTAAAATCATTGAAGCAAATGCGGAAAAAGGAACTGTTCTGCTTGCTGGAAAAGAGATTACTGTAACTGACAGTCCTGTTACTGGCACCATTTATGGAACATTGCTTAATTTTAAGAGTGAGCTTCGTGCACTCGGAAGCAAAATGAATGAAGCTCCTTATCTGCATCCGCCAAAAGCTCCGGTTCTCTACATTAAACCGTCCAATACAATCATTGGCACACATTCTCCTATTCCTTTTCCGAAAGAGTCATCTGTTCTTCAAACAGGGGCAGGGCTTGGCATAGTGATCGGCAAAAAAACGGCAAAAATCAAGGAAGAAGAAGCTTATCATTATATAGCAGGCTACACGATCGTCAATGATATCAGCATTCCGCACGACAGCTTTTACAGGCCCGCTGTGAAAGAAAAAGTCCGGGATGGATTTTGTCCAATCGGACCATGGGTAATTGAACGTGACGCTGTTCCAAATCCAGACTCTCTAAGCATTAACGTTTACGTGAATGAGGAACTGAAACAAACAAGCAGCACGACAGATTTAATTCGCCCTATATCGGTTCTCCTCACAGAAGTGAGCCAGTTTATGACCCTTTATGAAGGAGATGTGCTGATAGCAGGAACCAAAGAAAACCCTCCACTCTTGAAAGAGCACGATACGGTAAAAATTGAGATTGAACATGTCGGTGTACTCGAGAATACCCTCGTCCCAGAGCATGAAGTGGTAAAGGAGCTGTCTTGATGAAGTATGCACGCATTGTTTACAACGGTTCGGTACATGAAGCCATGGAGAAAAATGGGCGCCTTCAGCTTGAAGAAGGCTTGATTGTTTCTGAAGAGGATGTGACGTTTCTTCCGCCTGTTGAGCCTGGGACGGTATTTGCCCTTGGCCTTAATTATGCGGATCATGCGAAAGAGCTTGATTTTCAAGCACCAGCAGAGCCGCTTGTTTTTCTAAAAGGCCCCAATACCTTTGTAGGCCATAGAGGAACAACACCCCGGCCGGCGGATGTTACCTATATGCATTATGAATGCGAACTCGCGGTTATCATCGGCAAGCCTGGCAAGCATATTTCCCGAGAGCATGCCTATGATCATGTAATGGGTTATACGATTGCTAACGACTATGCTTTTCGGGATTATCTTGAAAATTATTACCGCCCGAACCTTGTTGTAAAAAACAGGGATTCTTCTACCCCTATCGGACCCTGGCTGGTGGAAGCTAATGTTATATCTGATCCTATGAACCTCACTTTGCGCACCTTTGTCAACGGTAAGCTAACACAGGAAGGGTCTACGAAGGACATGATTTTTGACATTCCTGCTCTTATTGAATATTTAAGCAGCTTCATGACACTGAATACGGGAGATATTATTTTAACAGGCACACCAAAAGGATCAGTTGATACAAAGCCGGGAGATGAAGTGATTACAGAAATCGTGGGAATTGGCAGTCTGATTAATACGGTTGTCAGCGAGACCGTATAGGGGAGGATTTTTATGCCGCATTTTATTGTTGAATACACAGATAACATTAAGGAAGAATCCAACATTCCGCTTCTTCTCGAAAAAATCAATACTGTGCTTATCTCTAAATCCCCCCTTTTTCCTGTTGGAGGAATCCGTTCAAGAGCCATGGAACTGCATGATTACCGGATTGCCGACGGACAAGAAGAGGATGCTTTCGTTCACGGAACCTTAAAAATAGGTGCTGGCCGCTCGGAAGCAGACAAAAAAGCTGTTTGTGATGAACTGTTTGATGTAATGAAGGATCATTTTGCCGACCTGTACGCGAGGCGGTATCTCGCTTTGTCTATGGAGCTGTATGAATTCGATGAAGCGGGGACTTATAAGCAGAATAATATTCATAAAAGGTTTAAAAAGTGATACACAAAGAGCCTCTAAGAAGAAAATTCTTCTTAAAGGCCCTTGGCCAATGCACGGGAGAGAGGTTCCGTAAGCTAATGACTGTCCGTTTTTCTAATACATTTTTTATTTCGGAAAGTTTCTTTTCATTATATGTAAGCTAATATTAATCAGTCCTTTCATATCTACAGGGTCTTTGTTTCCACACCATTTTTCTGCGCCTGCTCTTTTCCTTTTGGCATTGTCAGCATAACAATTCCCATAAAGATGAGAAGGAATCCTGCCCACGAATTGGCCGTAAACGTTTCACCGATTACGAATACCCCAAGCAAGGAGGCTGTTAAAGGCTCCCCTAAGGACAGCGTTACAGCGGTTGATGCAGGAACTGCTGAAAGGCCTTTTGAAAACAAATAATACGGAATGGCAGTGGCAAGAATGCCAAGATGCAAGCCTACAGCTGCTCCTCTTACACTCAAAAACCAAGACGAATCAAATAGAAACAAGAATGGAAGAAGAAGGATTGCCCCCGTTATAAAATTGAGCGCAGCTACCTGATCTGAAGGATGCTTCTGCAGCAGTTCCTTAGAAAGAATTGTATAAATTGCAAAGGAAAATCCTGCTCCCAGCGCCAAAACAATTCCTTCTGGCTTAAAAGTGATTTGCCCGTTAACAAAAAGCAGGCAGCAGCCGAAAATGGATAATAGCGTTGCACTCCACCATAGTTTGGAAATTTGATTTCTGCGAATTCCCCATTCAATCAGTCCGGTAAAAACAGGAGCACTCCCAATAGCAATCACTGTTCCGATCGCAATGCCTGTCAGCTTAACTCCTGAAAAAAATAATAGCTGATATCCGGCCATCCCAAGTCCTGCACCCAAAACTTGTTTTAGCTTTACCCCTTTTAAAGAAAAGTTTCCCCTAAAAAGAGAAATAAAAAACAAGGCGATTCCCCCTATCAACAAGCGGATCGTTCCAATCGATATTGGATGGGCCTCGGCTGGGGCAAAGGTTTGTGCCGTACCTGTTGTCCCCCACAGTACAGCGGCAAATAATATATAGACAAAAGGGAGTTTTCCTTTTATCATAGCTTTTCACCCCTTAAAAAACTTAAAAATAAGAACCTTTCATAAGAAAAAGCATAATCTCTTTTTGAGAAAATTCCTTTTCCAATTTAAAGGTTCTCTTATCCATGTTTAATATTTTCTATAATCTTGCGGTGTTATGCCCTCTGTCCGAACAAACCATCTTGAAAAAGAGGAGGGTTTTTCAAAGCCGATTTCTTCGCTTATTCTTGTCATTGAAAAAGAGGACTCTCTCAAAAGCCTTTTCGCCTCATTCAGTCTGATAGTAGAGATATAGTCCTTAGGCGTCTTTCCTGTCTGTTTTTTAAACCACGCAGTAAAGTAGGCTGGATGATAATGTTCGATCGCAGCCAGTTTCTCAATGCTGATGCGCTCACGAAAATTTTCATGAATGTATTGGATAGACAAAGGCTTTCTCTTGCCAATTTTTTGTGCTGCAAATCTAGCTAAATGCGATAGAGCTGAAGAAGTGTTTTTCTTGCTGCTCTGGCATTCCTCAAGAAGCAGGAACCGGATGGAGGACCAGGCTTCATCCATCTCCAAATATTCTTCGCCGTTTATCGTTTGAGAAAATGCATCAGGAATATCAAGCACTAAAAATTCATTTCTCTCATTTGAACGAAAGGTATGATTGCAGCCTTCAGGCAAAAACAGACAATGATCGGGCTTTAAATGGATTTCTTTATTGTCTGTTTTGATCTCCATCGACCCCAAAAGAGGAAACAGAAATTGAGCATAGCTATGTTTATGAAAGTGATAGTCTCTTTCATACGTTCTCTTTTCACAAATCAGCTGATTCATTGTTAAATCCCCTTTGTATGACTTTTGCTTTCATCCATATTAAAATAAGCTGCTTTTTATTTCCACTTCTCTTTTTTAAATGAGGTGAAAAGAATGCACGAGCCAAAAACCAAGGAGAGAGAGAATAATCGATCCAAAGAGACCTGCACCGAAGGTTTTACCCATGCTGCTTCAATTTTAGAAAATCCACATTAAGTTATATCATAAGTAAAATAGATATATAAAATACTATAAATAAGTTATCTTTATGATAAAATAACTATCAAATGAAATGGAGGGTTTTCTTATGCTTGAAGTCTTTACGATATTTGTAACAGTTGCCGAGCAGCGGCATTTTTCTAAAGCAGCTGAGCTTCTTCATTTATCTCAGCCAGCAGTCAGCATGCAAATCAGAAATCTTGAAGAGGAAATTGGAACAAAGCTTGTTAAACGATCACCCAAAATGGTCCAGCTTACTCCCTCAGGTGAGATTTTTTATAAACATGCAAAGCGGATTCTGCAGGAATATGAAATTGCCAGGCAGGAGCTTGATGAACTATCCCACACCGTTACTGGAAAACTCCATATCGGATCAAGCTTTACCATCGGCGAATATCTTCTCCCCGTTATTTTGGCGGAATATGCGAAGCAATATCCTCAAGTGGAGGTAGAAGTAACAATTTCCAATACCGAGGAAGTGACAAGGGGCATTCAATCGAATGTTTTTGAAATCGGTTTGATAGAAGGACATGCACAGGGGAAACAGCTGCAGATCGAACCTTTTATGAATGATGAACTGATCATTGTCGTGCCTCCTGATCATCCGCTTTCTGAGAAAGATACGGCAGATAAGGAGGCATTGCAAGATCAAACATGGATTTTCAGAGAGCATGGATCTGGTACTAGAACCTACAATGACCAGCTTATTAACGATCTCGGATTAACCGTGAAGCGGAGCTTTACCTTCAGCAGCACCCAAGGTGTCAAAACCGCTGTATCAGCAGGTCTTGGAATTTCTCAGCTATCCAGATGGACTGTTAGAAAAGAATTGCAGGCAGGCGAGCTGAAAACATTGAACATCACAAATCACTCATCAAACCGTCCATTTTCCATCGTAAGAAACAATCAAGCTGGAGCCCCGAAAGCGGTTGAGGCGTTCATTAGGCAAATACAGCATTTCTCTGAGACCTTTTAGGCAAGAGCTTATGCTGAATCATGCTTCTTTCGTTTCCGTATAACGAAAAGGGAGCATCAATATAAAAATGGGCGGACAATCAACTCAGGATTGTCCGCCCATTTTAGTAAATTTATAGTTTCAGTGTATTAAGATACTTGCCATTTTATATCCTGTTAGGAAAACTTTACTTAAGCTTTCACTATTTTGATGCTACTATTCCTGCTGCCAACTCTTTTCTCGTTATTTCTATGTTTTTTTGATGGCATTCTTTCGTAAAAGAAGATGGAAACGCCATCTGGTTTTCTAAATTATTCAGCTCTTCATTGTCATTGTTTGCAGTTGCTTCAATTAATGTATGTATATACCGTTCCGCCATTTCAATTCGTGTTTCTGCATCTTCCTTAATGGCTGTTGCATGGCCATGCCCGGGAATTAGCAGGTTGACCTCATATTTCTCTAAAAGTTTTCTGAATTTACCAAGGGTATCTAAGTAAGCTTTTGTGCTGTCATAGATGAACGGCAGTTCAAAATCAGACAGATAATCCCCGGCTATCCAAATCCCCATCGGTTCCACTATAGTTAGAAGACCATCCTGTGAATGACCCGGTGCAAGATAAAAGTGCAGAGTTGTGCTGCCGACTGTATGTTGCTGCCCGTCATTCTCAGCAACAATATCAATGACGGGAAATTCAGCAGGGTATTCCCTCCTGATATAATTTTGCTGATCAAAGGATAGAATCATTTCTACCTTTTTCTCCTTTTCTGGATGTTTTGCAAGGCCCTTGCTCCCAATTACCTTTGCATCCGGAAAAGCTTTATAGGCAATGATGTGATCAAAATCACCATGTGTAAACAATAGATAAAGCGGCAAATCATCTCGAATTTCCTGGACATAAGCCTGAATTTCTTTAACTTCGTTCGGAAGCCATGTTGGATCAACGATAAGAATCAAATCGTTTGTCCTCACAACAGTGGATGTTGTCTGATACAATGCACTTTGGAAAACAGTCACAATTTCGGTTTGAAACTGTATCATCTTTCGGTTTCTCCTTTACCCTCTGCTCTCTGTATTAGAGGGATATTTTATCGAGCAAATAAACTTCTCTCTTTGCAACTAAAGGTTCGGTCGCTTCACGATATGATTTGTAATGAGCTAAACTTGAATGGGAATCCAGTGCGGCTTGATCTTTCCACGTTTCATAGAATATAAACAAACCTTCATCCTCTTTAGACTGATGCAAATCATATTGAATACATCCCGCTTCTTTTCTTGATGGTTCTAGTACCTTTTTCAGTTCATTTAACAGCGCTTCCTCTTTTCCGGGCTTAGCTGTTAAGAATGCAGTAATGGAAATGTTAGCCAATATAATACCTCCAATAGAGATCAGAATGTCAAACCATTATTTTCAACCTATCTATAATGATACTATACCTAATTGTTCTTTGTATAAAATGAAGTCTCCAAAGCAGGACACTCTTTAAGTGGGCTCACTTTGAAAATCATACACTGATACCAGAGACCTTCTCTTGTTATCTATTAAACTTGACTGATGATTGCAGCTAGCAGGCACTCAAGCTTTAGCGGGCTTACCTTAGAGCCTCCTTGTCGCTTTGCTCCTGCGGGGTCTCCATTGACACGCTTTTCTAAGCAGGAGTCTCAGCACCCGCTCCAATCAAAATGGTGTAAAAATCTACATTAAGCTTTACTGAACCTACTTAAAAATTTCGGTATGCTCTGTCTTTTCAGCATGTAAAAGGGCCAGCTTAACAATAGTTTTAAAATAGAAGCTCATTGAAAGAGCTTCTATTTTAACTCCATTTTTTGACGGGATTAATTAGAAAAATAGCTTTTCAGATCAAGATCTTTGGCTTTACAATGCTTTTCTATAGCTTTTATGATCACTTTCAAAGTTTTGATTCTGGCATATTTCTTATCTTCACCCTCAATTATATGCCAAGGAGCATATTTTTTATCCGTTTCATTAATCATATCTTCTACTGCCAATTTATAATCATTCCATTTTTCGCGGTTTCGCCAGTCTTCATCGGTAATCTTCCAGTTTTTCAGAGGATCTTTTTCACGGTCCTTAAACCGTTTCAGCTGCTCTTCCTTAGAAACGTGGAACCAAAATTTCAATACAATAAAATTTTCCTGGGAAAGAATCTTTTCAAAGTGATTGATTTCTCCATATGCTCTTTCCCATTCCTCTTTTGCTGCGAATTTTTCAACTCTCTCTACAAGGACCCTACCGTACCAAGAGCGGTCGAATATCCCGATCTTGCCGTACTTCGGTATGTTCATCCAGAATCTGTGCAAGTAATGGTGAGACTTCTCCTCTCCTGTTGGAGCTGCAGTCGGATGCACTTCAAATCCCCGCGGGTCAAGGGTTTCTGTTACCCGTTTTATGGCGCCGCCTTTTCCAGCAGCATCCCATCCTTCAAAAACAAAAACACTGCCGATTTTATGGTCTACCAAAGCACGCTGCAGACCAAGCAGTCTTAGCTGAAGTTCTTTCAGTTTTGTTTCATATTCTTTTTTATCTTTTATTTTTAAAGACAAGTCTACTTTATCAAGCATTGAAACCCCTCCGCTCTATTTTTCTCTTTTATTCCCTTTTGCTGCTCAGACAAACCTTTAGACCAATGTGTTTTTATTCCTTTTCGGGTGACATTTTTTATTCTCTTTTTAAAGATTGGCTCTGTTAATTTGACTGTTGATTTCCGCTTCAGGCGCTCATCTTAAGCAGGCGGTCCGGGAGCCTCCTCGGCGCTTCTTTAGCCTGCGGGGTCTCCCTTAACCACTTTTTCCTCAGGAGTCTCGCGCCTTCCGCTCGGGAATCAACATATTGCCAAAATCAACATTTAGCTTTTACTAAGCCTATAGATTATAAAAGCCGCATTCAAAAATGGGGCTCACCTCAATAGTTAAGCCCCTTCCCTTTTCAAAAGAGATCCGTATATCCTGCAAATGCTTCATATCCAAAATAAACGGCTATTACACTAATTACTGCAAAAACCGCATGTTCAACAGCACTTCCGGTTCTTGTTGTGAACGGCAGCCTTACAGAAATTTTAATAGGATAGAAAAGCTTTATCCCTTTTTTTGTTCCCGCATCAAGAATGATGTGGCTCACCATGCCGGCTAAAATCCCCGCTCTAATGGAGTCATTTGGAAGAAATGCTGCAATAAGACTGTTTACAATAATAAGAAACAGCAAGCTATGAGTAAAGGTTCTGTGTCCAAAAAGGACGTTAATGATCTTAGCTAATAGAGGCGCCATTCTCCCAATTTTGCTTCCGCTGTGGCAAATATCCGGAATCAGTCCTCCGAGTGCGCCCGCTGCTGTCAGAAGCACAGGATCATAGTGAGTAAAATGAGCCAAAGCAAGCCCGGATGCTACCCCGCCCATTATGTGTGTTTTTCCTGTCATGATCTTTCGTCCTCTTTCTATTTCAAGTTCAGGATCATATTATATAACAGAACATACATTCCTTTCTATCCTGCTGATGTCCCAGTTAGCCTCCCATTGAATCATTTATACGGAAACCAGGCTGCCTTCAAGCTTGGAGATTCTCTGAATAATTTCCTGGTAAAAGGCTTCCTTGTTCTCTCCCCTCTTCAGCTCGCTCTGAAGTCTGCCATCTTTAATAAAAAGAACCCGGTCACAATAGCTTGCTGCAAGTGCATCATGAGTGACCATCATTAGAGTGGAGCGAGCTTCTTTGTGAAGGGTTTCAAGAATTCCGAGTACTTCTCTAGCCACAAAAAAACCCCTTCAGGCATTAGCCTAAAGAGGTTTTATCAGCATCATTTTTTCATTGCATTGTAATGATTGAGAATCTCCTTTGTCAGTTCGCTGTTCTCATCCAATTTGCTGACACTTTCGAGAACTTCCACAACACTTTCGTTTGCAATTCTTTCTTGCAATTCCACTGCTTCAGGGTCATCCTTGCTGTCAAATAGAAGGGCTGCAGCGATTGCTCTTGCCAAATTGGAGAACGGAAGCCCCAATTTGCCCGCCTCCAATGCAGGACGGACAAGCCTGTCTTCATGACCAAGTTTGCGGAGTGGAGATCGCCCTACTCGTGTTACCCCATCACGAAGATAAGGATTTTTGAAACGGCCAATAATTTTTTCAATGTAATGCTGGTGTTCTGCTTCATCCAATTCATACCGCTTCACAAGGTAAGCTCCTGTTTCTTCAAGGGTCTCTTTTACCTTAGTGTAAATCGCTTCATCCTTCAGCGACTCATCGATTGTTTCCTTTCCTGCAAGGTAACCGAAGTAGGCTGTTACGGCATGGCCGGTATTAACAGTAAACAGCTTTCTTTCAATAAACGGAGCTAAATCGGGAACGATTGTCATTCCGTTCACTTCCGGTACATCAAGATCTGTCTCAACTACCCACTCATAATAAGACTCAACAAGCACATCAAGCGAGCCTTTATTATCCTGGATCGGCACGATACGGTCTACAGCTGAATTAAAGAAAAAGACACGGCCGGAAAGCTTGGATTTTGACTCTTCATCAAGGTTATTTAAAATGTGTTCCTTCAAAATATCTGTCGCAGAAATTTGATTTTCGCAAGCAATCACATAAAGCTTTTCATCATTATTTTTAACTCTCTCTGCAATCCCCTTTGCAATTAAAGGAGCAATGCGAGGCAAAATGTTCGGTCCGATTGCTGTTGTCACATAAACAGCCTCGCCGATCGCCTGGATCACTTCATCTTCCTGCTTAAGATTGTTTAAACCAGATACGTTATGAATCTCTGTGATTTCCTCTGGATCTTGAGCTGTTTTGACTTTATAGCCTTTTTCCTCATTTAGTTTTTGGATCAATTCATCCGCAATATCAACGAAAGTTACATGATAACCTGATTGAGAGAACAAGGATCCGATAAAGCCTCTTCCGATATTTCCTGCACCAAAATGAACTGCATTCTTCATTATTATCATTCCTTTACGAGAGTATTTTGCAAAAATTCATAAAAGGTTTCTTCCAGCTTTTTTCGAATAATCAGCTCATTCGAAGACGAGAAAACAAGCATATTTTCCGGGCTTTCTACAATTGCTGTACTGATCATGCTCAGAATTTCAAGCTGTTTGACCCGAAGTGTTTCAGGGGCAATAAGCAGCAGAATGTTTCTGACCTTCATCTCTTTTCTGTCCATGCCCATCAGTGTATAAGGCACGTGAAGGTGAACAATGCGAAAAACCATCTCTTTTACATTTTCATGCCTGCAGTGAAAAAGAGCCATGCTCGTCCCAGGGATTCCAAGACCTGCCTGCTTCTCCCTGTAAAGAAGCTGCTCATAAACGCTGTCCTCGTCAGCAACAAGACCTTCCTCCAGACATTCACTAACCATCTCTTTTAATAATACCCGATAATCCCCGCTATTCTCCTTAACAGATACCCTTAAGTTCCGAAGGATCGCCTTCATGCTTGTCTGAATATCATCCATGTTTTGGAGGATATTTGCAAGCGAGGGCCTCTCCCCTTCAGGCTCGTTTTTTTCTTTTTCTCCTTGAGCTGTGTACTGATGATTTTTCGTCAGCTGCTGAATGCTTTCACTCAATTGAATCCGGATGGACGTAATATCCTCGTCCCTCAAAAGCGGGTTAACGAGCACATAATCCTGAATGATCAGCGGCAATCGGACAGTGGAAATAATTAAATCAAAGCTTTTAATATTCATTTCCTGTATTTCTCTCAAGGAGGCAATCTGTACGGAGGATATCTCTGCTATCTCTTTTTTGATCCTGCTTGCAAGCATTTTTGATGTGCCGATACCAGTCGGGCACACCACAAGGGCTTTTATCGGAACGGCTTCTTTCATCAGCTCAAGAGCCGACCCAAAATGCAGAACAATGTAAGCAGTCTCTTCATCAGGAAACGATATATCTTCAAACTCACTCTCAAGACCTTGCTTAACCGCCATAAAAAGGACAGGGTATTTCTTTTTAATATCCTCTGTTAGAGGGTTAAAGGAGCTTAGCCCCTGCCTGATTCTGAACAATGAAGGCTCTAAATGGGCCAGCAGTCCTTGAAATAGCGAAAAGTCCGCTGTTAAATCAACATGCAGCTGATCCGATACAATTTGGATCACATGCTTTAAGGACCTTCCGATCGTCACACTGTCATAATAGAGGTAGTCAGCCCCCTGCACCTTCGAGCCCCTCCATATCAATGCCAAAAAGCTTATATCCGAAGCATGCAAAGGGATGGATAGCTCCAGTTGAATTTTTCCTGCGAGCTGCTCCATCAGGCGGTATTCTTCAAATTCCTTTGTATACTGATCCATTTCTTTATCAGGCAGAAAAAACCCTTGCTCATTCCGCTGCAGGGTAATGCAGAGGTGCACTAGAAGGCCAATGTAATCATTGTCCGCAAGCTTCTGATAGCCCTCATTTAGTTCACTTAGCCACTCATCCGTTTTTTTCAGATAGTACGGAGTGAAAAAATGAAGAATGCGGCTGTTTTCCTCTCCCTCTTTTTCTGCAAGACGAAACAAATTCTCGATCAGTTCCTCGTTAAAATTCAGTAAATAATAATTAGCCAAAGCTTTTCTCTTAGCGTCTTCTGTTGCTAAAATATCAACCCCGATTCCTCTTTTTCTTGTGAGCTTAATGCCGTAGCTGCTCAAGCTTGCAGTTAATTCATCTAAATAGGTTACAAGGGTCGTGACACTGATTCCCAAATCGTTTGCTAATGGAGCAAGCTTCAGTGAATCCTGCTTGTCTAAAAGCTGGAGTAAAATCAATAGCTTCCGTTCCTCTGCTGACAAATCAATAGGCTGTATGGAAACAAGCGTTTGGATCAGGCGAAAAATATGCTCATTTTTGCCGGTAACGGAAAGACCCTTCTCATTCGACTTGACTAATTTCAGTTCAAAACGCTCAAGCAAGTGCTCGATATTTTTGAGATCCCGCTGGACTGTTCTGACACTGACATTCAAATAGTCTGCAATGGAATGAGCTGTATGTTTACCGGACGTTTTTATCATCAATTCAATAATTGCTTTTTCACGCGAAGTCACAAACATGCTATCCACTCATTTCCTATCAGCATGACAATAAACAGGAATAGAAAGGTGAAAAATCACCTTTCTTCCTGTTTTCATTATTTATTTAGACCGCCGATGACATCCATCAATTCTCTTGTTGTTTTTGCTGCCGCCATTTTTTCAATGTTCTCCATGTCAGAGCATGTAACAGCAATACCAGATAGAATTTCAAGATGTGTGCCGTCTTTTCCGGCTATTCCGAACAGCAGTCTTACTTTATTTCCATCAAAATCAACACCTTCAGGAACTTGAAGGATGACGACGCCTGATTTCAGTACGTCCTTCTTCGCTTCTTCTGTTCCATGAGGGATCGCAACATCATTCCCCATATAGGTTGATGTCAATTCATCTCTTGCGATCATGGCTTCGATATAATTTTCATTGACATATCCTTGTTCAGCCAATACTTTTCCGGCAAATCGAATTGCTTCTTCTTTGTTTGCGAATCGCTGATTCAAGTAAATATTTCTTTCAAGAAGGACATCTGAGTCTGATTCTGGAGCAGGAACTTCATCCGTTTCAGGGGATGGCTGCTCTGCCGGTGCTTCTTCGGCAACAGTTGCTGCTGCTTCTGTTTTTCCGTTTTTCAAATCTTCTACAAGCTTATCGTATTCAGGTGCTTGAAGGAAGCTATCAACTGAAATGTGATAAGCATTTGGCACTTTTTGGCGCGCCCGCGGTGTCAGCTCTTCCTGTGTAATAACAATTTCCGCATCTGGCGGAAGGTTTGAGATCGCAGAGTTGACAGATGTCACACTCAGTCCCGCTTCTTTTATTTTCTTTCTTAAAATGGATGCACCCATGGCGCTTGAACCCATTCCTGCATCACAAGCGAAAATCACTTTTTTTGCATCTGCAGGGAACTCACCGTTGCGTGCTGCGAAAGTACCGGCAACACTGCTTTTCTTCCCCTTCATTTCCTGCATTTTATTCGCTGCTGTTTCAATATCACCTGTTTCACTTTTGCTTGTTCTTAAAACAATAGCTGAAACAACGAAGGAAACCACTGCTGCAACCAGTACACCTAAAATATTGGCAATATACGTACCAGCATTATGAGGTGTTGCTAGAAGCAAGGCAATAATACTGCCTGGTGAAGCTGGTGACAATAATCCGCCGTGCAGAAGCACCAGTGTAAACACACCGCTCATTCCGCCAAGGATCGCTGCAATAAAAAGCATTGGTTTCATTAGAATATAAGGGAAATAAATTTCGTGAATACCGCCTAAAAACTGAATAATTGCTGCGCCAGGTGCAGACATCTTCGCTGAACCTTTTCCAAAGAAGCAATATGCGAGTAAGATACCAAAACCTGGTCCTGGGTTTGCTTCAAGAAGGAACAAGACAGATTGTCCTTGCTCTTTCGCCTGCTGCAATGCGATTGGAGATAATACACCATGGTTGATGGCGTTATTTAAGAACAATACTTTTGCTGGCTCGATGAAAATACTTGTTAATGGCAGAATGCCAAGCCCAACCATCCAGTCTACTCCTGCTACAAGCCATCCAGTAAAAGTACCGACAGCAGGCCCTATGATTAAAAAGGATAATAATGTAAGCGCTCCGCCAATAATTCCGGCAGAGAAGTTGTTCACCAGCATTTCAAAGCCGGCTTTTACTTTTCCTTCGATTGCCTTGTCAAACTTTTTAATGGCGTAACCTCCGAGAGGTCCCATGATCATGGCGCCAAGAAACATCGGCATAGTGGTACCGACGATAACCCCCATGGTGGCAATCGCTCCGACAACGCCCCCCCTTTGATCATGAATCAGTTTACCGCCTGTATAACCAATCAATAATGGCAGCAAATACGTTACCATCGGGCCTACAAGCTTTGCCAATGCTGCATTTGGTGCCCACCCTGTCGGGATAAATAAGGCTGTAATCAAGCCCCATGCTATAAATGCGCCAATATTCGGCATAACCATTGAGCTTAAAAAGTTACCGAACTTCTGAACGCCGACTTTTATGTTAGATTGAGCCATATCGCTCGCTTCCTTTCTATATATACTTCTGTTAGCCTATCTCAATCTTAGAATATTAACCGCTTACAAACAAACCTAAATTTGTCACGTCTATTCGCGTCACAACTTTTGTTTCTGCTGAATCGCCTATTAATAGGGTTTCCAGAAATTTTTGATCTGATGACTCTTCCTATACGACTGGCCAGCTCATTCATGTGAATCTCTGCGAAAACAGCCATAATAAAAGGATGAAAGCCCTTTTAGGCTCTCATCCCTTTTTTGCTTTTAGAATGAGAAAATGCGGATGGGTCATCAAGTATTGATACCCATCTGGCTTCTTATTTCTCATCGAATCCTTCGGCTGTGGCTCAATCATTTGTTCAATTGTAAAAAAGCACGATGTCTCATTAATAATTTCCTGCATCGGTCTTCTGTAAAATTGTACATCAATGTTGATATTAGGCTTATCCCACGAATCAGTCAGCTGCTTTTTTTCAAAATAATTATCACATTTAAAATTAACAAAATCCATAAATGGGTGATGGGTTGAAAAGAGAAGTGTTCCTCCCTGTTTCAACACCCTGTTAAACTCCTCAAAAATTGGCTGCCAATCCTCTAAATAGTGGAGGGTAAGCGAACTGACAATCAGATCAAATTCATTGTCCTGAAAAGGGAGCGGCTCTGAGAGATCATGGCTTAGAAGCCTCGCTCTCCCGTTTAGTCTCTTTTCGGCCTTCTGAATCATTTGTGGGCTAAGATCAATGCCTGTTACACTCGCTCCCCTCTTCGTGAGAGCTTCTGTATACCAGCCAGCTGAACAGCCGGCATCTAAAATCGTCTTTCCTTCAAGTACATCAGGAATCAATTCCATCATTGCCGGCCGTTCATAATCAGCATTATAAGGGCTCATCTGATCAACATCTTTTTCATACGTTTTAGCAAGTGCATCAAAGGTTTGTTCGGTTGATTTAGTCATATTTCCATTCCTTCCACTCCTTTATTTTCTTTTTGCATAACAGAATCCCTTCTTCCTGAGGTGATTACGATCTTTTATCGGCGGACAGCTCTTTTGGCGAATTATCCTTTTAACATTCTTCTCATGAAAGGAGTTTTAACTTATAAATATAAGAGAGACATATTTTTTGGAAGGGCAGTGAAACGCATGGAAGACTTAAAATATCCTATCGGGAAGTTTAAAAAACCAGAAATGATTTCAGCTGAAACCAAAAAAGAATGGATTGAAGTGATAAGGCTGCTCCCTGAAAAGCTGGAAAAGGCCGTAGAAAGGCTAACAGAGGATCAGCTTGAAACAACATACCGCCCTTTCGGCTGGACGATCCGGCAGGTCATTCACCATGTCGCAGACAGTCATATGAACAGCTTTATCCGATTCAAGCTGGCTTTAACAGAGGATGACCCGGCAGTAAAGATGTATAAAGAAGACAAATGGGCTGAGCTGCCTGATGTTTTGGCTGTTGATCCTGTCTTTTCTCTGCAGCTTTTAAAAGGGCTGCACGCTAGGTGGGTTCATTTGCTTGAAGGATTAACAGAGGAGGAATTTAAAAGAGGATTTTATCACCCCGAATGGAAGGCCGTCATCCCGCTTGATGTCACACTGGCCTTGTATGCTTGGCATTCGGAGCATCATCTTGCTCATGTTACGAATCTTATTAAGAGAATGGGCTGGGGTTAAAGCGCACGATTTTTCTCCAGTATTCAGACTTATAATACTATAAAACCCCCTGCTCCAACACAGGAGACGGGGGTTTTTCAGATTACTTGCTTTGTACCTTTGTAAACTGCACTTTCCTAGTGAGTGTATAGACGGCAGATAACGCCAATAAAGCAGCTGCTCCAATATAAACATTTCCAATATCTGTCTTATCTGCAAGATACCCTGAAGCTACTGAGCCGAGACCGAAGACCAGAGCTATCAATGTACTTTGGGCTGAATAGATTTTTGGCAGGAGCTGTCTTGGAGCTATTTTTTGCAGCGTTGTTGTCATACACACTGATTTCACCTGCTCCATTACACCGAATAACGCTGATGCTGCCAGGGCGGCTGCAGGCAATGCCGTGATTCCAAACCATAAAGTCGAAAGAGCAATGCCAAATCCTCCTGCTGCCATCAAAGAATACATATGCCTCTCAAGGAAGCGAGCATATTGAAAGCTTATAGCCCTTCCGAGGATCAGCCCCGCAAAGAAGCTGGCATTAATGTAGCCCCACCATTCTTCTCCCATATGCAGCTGCTCTTTTACGTAAATATAGAGAAGGGCTGCAATCCAAACCGTTCCTGCAGCCGTTTCCAAAAAGAGAATGATATGAATCGCTTTTAGACCCGGATTTTTCCAGATTTCAAGCCATCCTTCTATCATCAAAGCACCTTTTGGCAAAGAAACGGAGGGCTTTTCATAAACGGCACCTGAATGAATGCCCTTCATCATGAAAGTGGAGATGGCGAATAAAAGGACAGTCAGCCAAACGAGGTTCTGCCCCCCAACCGCAGCTGCAAGGATGCCTCCAACTGCCCATCCGCCAAGCTGCACAGACTGATCAAGCGTTGAAACAAAGCTGTTTGCCCTTACCAGCTCTTCTTCCTTCACAAGAATTGGAAGCAGGGTACTTCTTGCAGGTGCAGCCCATCCGTCTAAAAAGGAAATTAAAAACACTAGGATAAATATGAAATAAATTGAACTGGAAGGAAAACATAGCATCAAGAGGAGCGCCGTCTTCCCTCCTTGAGAATAAAAAAGCAAGGATTCGAGTTTCCATTTATCAAGAATAATAGGTGCAGCCATACCGCTTATAAACTTCGCTATCATAATGCAGAGCGGAACAGCGGCAAGAAACAAAGCGGTACCCGTGATTTTATATAACAAAGCAATGAGCCCGACAATATAAAAAATGTCTCCGGAATTCGCCAGCGTCTGGCCAATCCAAAGAAATCGAAAGGATGGTGTTTTCATTTTTAAAGCGCCCCTTTACTTATGATTATTCTTAGTATGAAGGGGTTATTTTCACATGGGACTGCTCCTTTTTATGAAATTTTGCTTATAGCTTATCATTCATATCACATTGGGCTGTCTCCTTTGTTTTGGTTAGTTTTATTATATGATAAATGTTTGAATTGAGCCTAAAATTAAGATAGGCTTGTTTCCAATTACTCTGCGTTCTTCTACTTCTAAAAGATTGATTTTTGAGGGTTAAGCCTCTGATCATTAACGCACCTCGCTTCTGTTTGCTGACCAAATCCTTGAAGAAAGATACTGCCAAAATGTTAGTATTCTTGATAAAAAACCTATAAATTGAAGAGGAACCGCCTCTTCACTTCATTCCATCGGCTTTTCAAATCAAGTACTCATCTGTACATACAAATACTCCATTTTATGTAAAAAATTACAGCTTTACAATCTATTTCAGGCATCCTAATAGTTCCCCCACATGAAAGAAGCCGCCCAGCTAAGCAGGCGGCTCCTTTCTAACTCGTTAAATTTTAAAATCAAACAGACTTAACAGCCTCCTCAATCGGCGTATCTCCTGAAACCAAATCAAAGGCCTTATTATAAGTTTTCTCTTCATCAAGTGCCGCAAGAATGACAGATGCTACATCCTCACGAGGGATGTAGCCCCTATCATGCTTTTCTCCAACAGAAACCTTTCCTGTTCCAGGCTCGTTCAGCAGCCCTCCAGGGCGGATGATTGTATAGGTTAAATTGCTTTGAAGCAGGGCTCTGTCTGCATAATGCTTTGCCACATAATAAGGCTTTAATTTTTCATTCCAGTTTTCTCTGTTGTTTGCCTGCAGAGCGCTTACCATGACGAATCGTTTGATTCCTGCAGCTTCTGCCGCTTCCATTACTTTCACTGCACCGTCAAGGTCAATCAAGAGGGTTTTATCTTCTCCTGTGCTTCCGCCTGAACCAGCTGTAAATACGATGGCGTCATTTCCTTTGACTGCTTCTGTCAGCTTGTCCACTGAATCTTCCAAATTAGCGAGTACAGTTTCTACACCGGTTTCAGCATAGGAATCAGCCTGCTCCTGTTTTCTGACCAACGCAACCGGAGTATGCTCGCCGCTGTTTTTCAGCTTATCTACTAACTGTTTGCCAATCTGTCCATTTGCTCCTGCTACTAAAACCTTCATGATCTACCGCTCCCTTCTTTACTTGTCCTCTATTTTGTCAAATGAGGAAGTTGAGTTCAATTATCCTGTTTCACTTGGCTTAATAGCTGAAACAAAGAGTTAATCAAACGTTTGTTTAACTTTACTATTCCCTGAAATCCTCTGTTAAAAGCTTTTTCAATTAAAGGAATTTCCTCTTTCCTCCCAGAAAGTATAAGAAAAGAAAGCAGGTGACTGAGTGAAGGTTCAAGAGTATAAACGGTATGACGGTTTAGGTATTGCAGCATTAATTGAAAAAAAAGAAGTAAAACCTGAAGAAGTCCTTTCTGCCGCCATTGAGGCAATCGAATTCCATAACCCTTCCCTGAATGCTGTTATTAATAAAATGTATGATCAAGCGGAAAAGTCACTTGAAGCCCCTCTTTCAGATGGTCCTTTTAAGGGTGTTCCCATTCTTCTAAAAGATATTGTTCAAGAGATTAAGGGAGAAAAAATCTCATCCGGCTCAAAAGCTTTTCAAAATTACCGCGCTAAAGAAGACGCAGCCTATGTAAAGAGCATTCGCAGAACCGGGGCTGTTATTGCAGGCCAGACCAATGTGCCGGAGTTTGCCCTTCTTGGCATTACTGAGCCTGTATTTTATGGACCTGCAAGAAACCCGTGGAATGATCAGCACACACCAGGAGGTTCAAGCGGCGGCTCGGCGGCTGCCGTTGCAGGAGGGATGGTTCCTATCGCAGGGGCAAGTGATGGAGGAGGCTCCATTCGGATTCCAGGATCTTACTGCGGTCTATTTGGCTTAAAGCCGACTAGAGGAAGGACACCTACTGGCCCGTCCCTAGGAAGACACTGGCAGGGTGCATCGATCGACCACATCCTTTCAAGATCGGTCCGGGACAGTGCAGTGATGCTTGATGCCATTCATACCCACGAAAAAGGAGCTGCCTTTCATGCGCCTCCTTATCAAGGCTCCTATCTAAATGAAATAACTCATCCTGACGAAAAAAAGTATTCCATCGCGTTCAGCATAGAATCTCCAATGGGCACTGAAGTTCATCAAGATTGTCAAAAAGCTGTACTAAAAACGGTAAAGTGGCTGGAATCAAAAGGTCATTCGGTTGTTGAAAAGGCGGCTCCGACTGATGGTCATATCATTGCAAAAAGCTATTTAACGATGTGTTTTGGAGAGGTAGCCGCTTTAATTTTTTCTTTGGAAAAGGTACTGGGAAGAAAAGCTAAGCGAAATGACGTGGAGCCTGTCACATGGATGATGGGCATGCTTGGAAGAGCGCTGACGGCAGAGGAATTGATTTTATCCTTACGGGAATGGGATCGTGCAGCATATGTCATGGAAGATTTCCATGAGACATATGATTTTTATCTTACACCCTCTACGGCCTACCCCGCTCCATTAATCGGAGAACTTAAGCCGAGTAAAACAGAAGCCATGCTCGTTAAGCTTTCCGGACAGCTGAGGGCAGGAAAATTACTGAAGAAAATGGGCATTGTTGATCAGCTTGCTGAAAACAATCTAAAACGCACTCCCTTCACCCAGCTTGCGAACCTGACAGGCCAGCCTGCCATGACCCTTCCCCTTCATGTTACAGATGAAGGCCTTCCTCTTGGCATTCAGGTAATGGCAGCGCGTGGGCGCGAGGATTTGCTGTACAGGCTTGCCGGGCAGCTGGAGGAGTCTGATATATGGGTTTCGGCAGATACTAATCCTCATTATCTTGTTTGAATAATTTTCTAAAGGTATTGTCTCTCAAGCTTAAAATCAGCCAGGTAGGTTTATGGCAGAAAAAAACCTAAGAACTCTTTGTGCTAGAGAACTTAGGTTTTTTGCTTATCATTGGATAACAGAATCATACAAAGAAGAGATTTTTACAGGCTTGCCTGACTCTGCAGATTTATAAATGGCTAAAATAATCTCCAAAGGTTTTACTCCTTCTCTTCCATTAACGAGTGGCTCTCGGTCTTCTCTAATTGCCGCAATCATATCCTGTAATTGATCGCGATGTGAGTTCCCGGCAATAGCTCCAGGATTGCTGGCGCCCGTTTCCGTTTGCTTTTCCTGAATTTCTGCCAGATTTTTCGCATTTACTTCGTAATGTGCTGATAAATTCATTGCAGTTTCCTTTAGATACAAATGGGTTAAGCGGTCATCATCTATGACTGCTGTACCTAACGTACCAAAAACTTCAAGCCTAGCAGATAATCCTGGAAAAGCGCATGTCGTTCCCACGATGCTGCCAATGCCTCCATTCGTGAATTTAACTGTTGCCGCTGCAACATCCTCTACCTCAATTCTTTCATGAGCAAGTGTTGCTGTATGGGCAAAAACACTTTCAACAGGTCCCATCAAGTATTGAAGGAGGTCAATGGTATGTATGGACTGGTTCATTAAAGCCCCCCCACCATCAAGCTTCCATGTTCCACGCCAATCCCCGCTGTCATAGTATTCTTGGGAGCGATACCAATTGACAGAAGCTTGCCCTAGAATCATCTTACCGAACTTTCCTTCATCAATCGCTTTCTTCACTTTATTGGTTGAAGAATCGAACCGATGCTGAGAAATAACAGAGAGTTTCACATTAGCTTTTTCACATTCTTCAATCATTAATGCCGCTTTTTCAAGAGTGGTATCAATCGGTTTTTCTGTAATGACATGCTTTCCTGCTCTTGCTGCATCTATTGTCATTTCGTGATGCGCTCCGCTTGGTGTTAGAATACATACCACATCTATATCGTTCCTTTTTAGCATCTCCCTATAATCACTGTACCAATCTGCATCTGCCTTTGCTGCTAAATCCCTTGCTTTTTCCGGATTTTCATCAGAAACTGCCACTAATACGGCATCTTCTATTTCGCAAATTTGAGCCCGATGGGTTTCACTGATAACTCCGCACCCGATTATGCCAAACCCTATTTTGTCTCTAATCATGTATGATATCCTCCCTTTTTCTCATTTCCATGTGTAATTTGTTTCTTTTAGTATGTCCTTCAGCGCTTTAACTGCCACAACAAATAGTTCGGGACCACTATATCCCGAGAATGTCTCAGCAGCTGCTAAATGAGGTTCCAGAGATAAAAACCCTTTGTAATTGCTTTGCTTCAAAGTTGTCAATAAAGGCAGTAATTCCCCGTCACCCTTACCGGCGGGCACGACTTTTCCAGTTTTTAAAATGGCATCTTTTATATGAACATATTCAATGTATCTTTCTAAAAGAGGATAAGCTTCTGTGTGCGGCAATACGCCACATTGAATAAAGTTTGCCGGATCAAAGGCCATCCTTAAATTTGGAGAATTGATTGTTCTCAAAATATCTAAACAGCGCCATTCATTATCCCCATAAATCTCTTTTTCGTTCTCATGCAGCAGGATCATTCCTTTCTCTTCGGCCTTTTTTACAAGAGCAGACATCCTTCTCATGACTTCTTCTCTGTATCGAGCAGGATCCTCTCCTTCTGGCATGAAGAAAGAAAAGATACGGATGTATTTAGTTTGGAAATATTCAGCTACGGAAATGGCTCGTTCCAACCTTGATAGATGTCCATCAAAATCATCCAGTATGCTGATTTTGCCTATAGGTGATCCAATGGAGGAAAGTTTGAATCCGCCTTTTTCGAGTGTTTGTTTTATGCTGTGCAATTCCTCGTCCGTCAGCTCAAGAACATTCTTTTCCCAGACACCCCTAAGCTCGATATATTTAATTTCTTCCGATTGCAGAACCTCCAGCTGTTTATTCAAGTCTGGTGAAATTTCATCAGCAAATCCTGTTAAAGTAAGCATCCTTTTTCCTCCCTTTGATCTGTTGAACTAATGAACCGGTTTAAGTTGTTTTACGATTTTCGAAGAATTATACGAGCACCAAAGTATCGACACGCTTATCCAAAAAATATAGCCAATCCTGGTACAAGGAAGAAGACTGAACAAATGGCCAAAAGTCCAAAAAAGGTTAAGGATGTCTAATAAAAAGAATCTTCAATTCCGACTCATTTGGATGCTTCTAATGAGAAAAATCCTCCCCTTACCTTCTTTTTTTAGTATAGAGGAGGATCAAGCAGGCATAAATAATACGATTGCACAAAAAATTATAAATATTGAATATATTTCAGGCAGTTTAAACTCCTGAGTAAGCAGAAAATCCACCATCAACAGGAATGACAATTCCTGTTACAAAACCAGAGGCTCTTGGATCGGATAGGTAAAGCAGGGTTCCGACAAGTTCCTCTTTTTCTCCAAATCGGCTCATAGGAGTCTGGCTGATAATTTTTGCTGCACGCTCTGTGAGTTCTTCATTCTTATCTACTAATAAATTGCGGTTTTGGTCGGTTAAGAAAAAACCAGGTGCGATAGCGTTTACCCTTACCCCAGCTTTTGAAAAATGAACAGCAAGCCATTGCGTAAAATTGCTTACAGAGGCTTTCGCTGCGCTGTATGAAGGGATCTTTGTAAGAGGAGTAAAAGCATTCATTGAAGAGATATTAATAATGGAACATCCTTGTTTTTTAACCATATCTTTTGCAAATACTTGTGTTGCAAGCAGAGTTCCCATGAAGTTAATATCAAAAACGTATCGAATACCTTCCTCATCAAGATCGAAAAATGAGGTGAGTTCAGTTTGGTTTAGATCATCTAATTCGAAGTATTCTTTGCTGGTCGTTCCCGATGGATGATTGCCTCCAGCTCCGTTAATTAAAATGTCGCAGCCTCCAAACTTATTTTGAATGATTTGCCTGGCGTGCTCCAAGCTCTCCTTTTTCAGGACGTCTGCATCAATACCTAATGCCATACCTCCACTGCTTGTAATTTCTTCAGCTAATGCCTCGGCTTTTGATTCTGTGCGGTTTAAAATTGCTACGCTTGCACCGCAGGAAGCGAGCGCTTTAGAAAATTCCGCACAAAGAACCCCAGCGCCCCCCGTTACAACCGCTACTTTACCGGATAAATCAATTTGGTATGCCTTCATTTTAAAATCTCCTTTCGGCTTCGAGCACCCATTTTTACTGGTGAACTGAAATTTTTGATTTTTTTTGAAGGGCCTCCCATAGTCCATTCAAATAGACGGCACCTAGAGCTCGATCAAAGAGGCCATAGCCAGGTTTTCCTGTTTCTCCCCAGATCATTCTCCCGTGATCTGGACGGATCGGGCCTGTGTAGCGTATTTCATGTAATGCTTGGACAACATCAAACATATCAACGGATCCTTCAGCTGATAGATGTGCAGATTCATGGAAGCTTTTATCCCCAGTTATTTTGACATTTCTTGCATGAACAAAATGAATTCGCCCTTTTGAACCAAAATATCGTATTAAATCAGGCAGTTCCTTCGCCAGATTAGGCCCAAGTGAACCCGTACAGAAGCACATGCCATGGCTCGGACTGTCAGAAAGCGAGAAAAGCCAATCAAAATCCTCTTTTGTTGATAGAATTCTAGGAAGCCCAAAGATATCCCATGGCGGATCGTCCGGATGAACGGCGAGTTTTACGCCTTCCTCCTCAGCCACGGGAATGATCTGCTGCAAGAAATCCTTCAAGTTTAAACGGAGCTGTTCCTTATCAATGGAAGCATATAGATTGAAAATGCGTTCCACATCCTCTTTTTTGTAGCTGGAGTCCCACCCGGGCAGGCTCAATTCTCCGGAAAGGGGATCCATTCTCTCAATTACATCCTCTTCATAGGAAAGGCATGTAGAGCCGTCGGAGAGTTCATGTTCAAGAGAAGAACGGGTCCAGTCGAATACAGGCATGAAATTATAACAAACAGTTTCAATTCCGCATTCTGCAAGGTTTCTGATGGTTTGCTTGTAATTTTCAATATAGTTTTCCTTTGAAGGCAATCCGAGCTTAATGTCCTCGTGAACGGGCACGCTTTCGATAACGGTTAGCTCAAGGCCCGCCTTTTCAACCTCGTTTTTTAGCCCTCTGATTTTATCGATCGGCCACACGTCGCCTGGGTCGATATCGTAAATCGCTGAGACAATCCCCTTCATGCCTGGAATTTGCCTAATGTACGCTAACGGGATAAGGTCTGAATTTCCGTACCATCTAAAAGACATTTTCATATTCATTCGCTCCTCTATCAGTCTAGTGGAATGTCAAAATAATGTTTAGCATTGTGAAAACTTATGTCCTGAATGATTCCGCCTATAAGCTTATAGTCTGCTGGAATTTCTCCATCCTCAATCCATGTTCCCACCAGCTGACAGAGAATTCTTCGGAAATACTCATGTCTAGTATAAGACAAAAAGCTTCTTGAGTCGGTTAGCATTCCAATAAATGTGTTCAATAGCCCAATATTGGCAAGATCGGTCATTTGTTTGAGCATTCCGCCTTTCTGATCGTTATACCACCAGCCCGATCCAAACTGAATTTTCCCGCGGATTCCATCTCCCTGAAAATTGCCGGCTGTACTTGCCACTAATTCAAAATGATTAGGGTTAAGCGGGTAAATAATCGTCTTCGGTAAACAGTTCTTTTGATCAAGTGCATCCAGAAATAAATTTAAGGGTTTCGCTAACCCATGATCAGAAATTGAATCAAATCCGCTATCTGCTCCAAGCTGTGCAAATTTGCGGGTATTATTGTTCCGTATAGCTCCTATATGCAGCTGCATTGCCCATCCAAGTGAATAGTAGAGCTCACATAAAAAGACAAATGTATAAGTTTTGAACTGGTCTGCTTCAACGCTTGAAATGGTCTGTCCGCTCAAAGCTTTTTCAAATGTTGAGGCCGCCTCCTGCTTAGTTCCAGGTTCGTAAACTAGCTTTTCAAATCCATGATCAGATATGCGGCATCCCGTTTCATGAAAGAAGTGAACTCTTTTTTCTAGACACTCTAGATACTGTTCATAGCTTTGAATGGTAACTTGAGCAGCTGCCTCTAATTTTCGGACGAAAGGGAGGAAAGCAGACTGCTTGATTTCCAGCCCTTTATCAGGACGGAAAGCAGGAAGAACTTTTGTTTCGATGCTGGGATTATTAGCAATTTGAATATGACTGACCAGAGAATCACAAGGGTCATCCGTAGTACAAATTACTTTCACACAGCTGCTGCTGATAATAGACTGAGTACTGAAAGCATCCCCTGAGAGAACTTCGGTACAGTGATTCCATATATCTTCCCAGTCTTCTTCTTTTACGGCCTTGCTGTATCCAAAATACCGTTTGAGTTCAAGGTGTGACCAATGGTAAAGCGGGTTGCCAATCATGTACGATAATGTCTTGATCCACTCCCGGAACTTTTCTTTGTCTGAAGCTTTGCCAGTTATGAGCGATTCATCTATTCCAAATGCTCTCATAGCCCTCCACTTATAGTGGTCACCTTCGAGCCATAGCTCCGTCATCGATTCATACCTTTTGTTGTCGGCAATTTCTTTAGGATTGAGATGGCAGTGGAAATCATAAATGGGCATATCCTTTGCATAGTCATGGAATAAAATCTTAGAGCTTTTACTATGAAGTAGGAAATCTTCATCTAAGAACGTCATTCAACTCATCCCTTCAAAAAATAGTTAGCAGATCAGCACAGAATAAAGCGTTTACAAAAATACAGAGGAAAGATTGGTATATAAACCGATTTATTAGATTCATTTTACATACGCATTTTTAATGAGGCAATGCTTTTGTAGCATTTTGAAATAATATGAGCATTTATCGTCTAAAAGCACTAGTGGGCAGGAGTATATCTAGATATTCACTTAAATTAGGATATTAATATCTTAAGAGTTGTCGGGAGATAACAGGGGACAAAGGAAATGACAATTTTTAAAGGAAGCACTTACTTAGCTATTTTTCCATTTATGATTAACACATCATTTGAGATATCAGCCAGTTTACAGGTACGATTATAGAAAAATGATAAAAGGAGCCTATTTTGTCCTTACGGCTCCTCAAATAACTTTCTTATCAGCAAAACAAATCGCTATTTAGAAGCTTCTAATTTGTCGATATCTACTCAGAATTTGTAATTATTTCTCGGGAAATTGTTGAAATTTGAAAAATGGTGAATCCTTTTTTAATGGTTTGGGATTATGGGTTAAATTATCATATATATCGTCTAGGATTTTCCGTATCGCATAACGCTATAAGCGCTTTGATGGCGGATTAAATAAGATACGCCAAGCGCCTACTTTTAAAAACTCTTATCCGTTTCGTACTATGTTATGACCATACTTTTAAACAGTGGGTGTTGCATCCCGACTTCTTACACTGCCTTAGAAAAGAATATTCGGTATATCATGTCAAAGGTTTTGAATATAATTGCAAGTTATATCGCCCGACGATACGAAAGGAAAAAAAGGAGCCGGTCAACCCATGTATGGAGCAACTCCATTAAGGAGGACTCTTGTTTTTGAATGCAGGTTTTCAACCGCCTCAACTCCTATTTTAACAAACATGCCTTTTTTGCTTGCTTCAAGTTGTGCATTTTGTTTAGATGCATATCGCTTAAATCTTCTATGAATTTCAATTGAGCCTTCGTTTGCCTTTGGTAGATCAACCGATACATTGGTATCGCCCAGGTCTTACATATCATGTACGCAAAACACCTTAACTGGCATCTTATTTTCGGAATATGGAGAAAAACCCCCCCCATTTTTCTTTACGTTGTTGTATCGCTTCTTCTAAACGTTTATTAAAATCATTTTGGGAACTCCATTCTTTTTTCTGTTCGTCCCGCATATTTTGTATTTCTTTTTGTAAGAGTTCACTTTTTTGTTTTTCTTGTTGCAGCAATGTTTCGTAATGGGTGTTTTGTTGTTCAGTTAATTTTTCAATTTTAGCATTAGTTCTTTGCGCTGAATTTCCAATACTAGAACTTATAACATGATGATCTTGCTGGAGCTGGGAAACCTTTGTTTTAAGCTGTGACATATCGTTTGTCAGTTGGACATTCATTTCACGGGTGGCTGCGAGTTCATTGACTAAAAACATTAAGGCCTCTTTTAATTGATTGGGGTCATGAGATAAATTTTCATATGTATCGGGTATCGCTATCTCTGTTTCATTGGATCCTTCTAATTTTTCTCTTTGTTGATACACAAGGTCTTTCGCTGTATCGTCTAAGGGCTTATCCGTATCGCGTAACGCTATAAGCGCTTCGATGTCAGATTGAACAAAGATACGCCGATCGCCATCTTTCAAAAACTCATATCCATTCCGCTCTAAGATTTGGCCATACTTACGAACAGTGGGAGTTGCAATCCCCACTTCTTCTGCCACTTCCTTGGAAGAGAAAGCTTGTTCATTCTGTTGTATATCACGTCGCATATCGGTCCTCCTTTTCTATTAAATATGAAGGTTTTTAAATTTATTTGCAAGTTATATCGCCCGCGATACAAAACAAAAAAAGAGCCGATCAGCCCCCCGCTTGAGGAATTCTATTAAGAAAATCGCTTGTTTATGACCAAGGTTCTCCACCGCTTAAACTCCTGTTTTTTACTGCAAATTAAAAATCTAAATTACTAATCCACTTCAAAACAATTAATCATTTAAGCCATTGCGAGCAAAAGAAGTCCAAGAGCGTCTGGAACACTCAAATATCCAAATGGCAATGAATAAATATATATACTCATGTAACAGACATTTAGAAGAACAAACAGCTACAAAATTTAAAAACGATATTTTGAGCTATAATTCATAGACTATTGTGGTCAAAGTATATTTTAAAACATAAAAAAGGCCCCCAACCAAATAAGCATAAGCCTGAGAGCCTTCAAAACGTTGATAATTAATGTTTTGGAACTTATCAGCACGTAGAGCACCTTTAAGACCATATTATCCTTTTATAACAATACAGCTGATCAAGTATATTACTGCTTTACAGATCCATGAGGATCAATTACAAACTTCTTAGCTGCCCCTTTATCAAAATCTTTATAGCCCTGGGGAGCCTCTTCTAATGAAATTAAGGTAGCATTAACGGCTTTGGCAATTTGTGCTTTTCCGCTTAAAATGGACCTCATCAGCCCGCGATGATACTGCATAACAGGGGTTTGGCCGGTTACAAAAGTATGCGCCTTCGCCCATCCTAGTCCAAAACGGATTTTCAGAGAACCCTGTTTCGCATCATTATCAGATGCACCTGGATCTTCCGTTACATAAAGTCCAGGTATGCCAAGCTTTCCTCCAGCCTGAGTCACATCCATAATGGAATTCAACACGGCAGCTGGCGCTTCCTTTCTTTCAGCCCCATGGCCATGAGCTTCAAACCCTACGCAATCAATAGCACTGTCAACAACCGGCTCACCCAGAAGCTGATCAATTTGTTCACCAAGGTTGTCATGCTGGCTTAAATCGACTGTTTCACATCCAAAACTTCTTGCCTGCGCTAATCTCTCCGTATTCATATCTCCTACAATAACCGTTGACGCACCGAGCAGCTGTGCTGAATGAGCTGCAGCAAGCCCGACCGGCCCGGCTCCTGCAACATAAACAGTTGAACCTGTTTTCACCCCGGCTGTATAGGCCCCATGAAAGCCTGTCGGGAAAATATCAGACAGCATCGTTAAATCAAGAATTTTTTCCATTGCCAAATCTTTATCAGGAAACTTTAACAGCTGGAAATCAGCATAAGGAACCATGACATATTCTGATTGTCCGCCTACCCAGCCTCCCATGTCGACATAGCCATATGCAGAGCCCGGCCGATCCGGATTCACATTCAGGCATATATGTGTTTTTTGTTCCTTGCACATCACACAGCGCCCGCACGCTATGTTAAACGGAACCGATACGAAATCTCCTTTTTCAATAAATTCTACATCCCGTCCGACTTCAATCACTTCTCCCGTAATTTCATGCCCTAGTGCTAAACCTTTAGGTGCTGTCGTCCTGCCCCTCACCATATGCTGGTCACTTCCGCAAATATTCGTTGTGATGATTTTTATAATGACACCATGATCACATTTCCGTCCTACGTTTTTAGGATTAACTCCTGGACCGTCTCTCAAAATAAGCTCTGGATATCCAATATCCTTGACCTCTACTTTGCCTTCACCTGCATAGACAACGGCTTTATTACCTGCCATGCATAAGTCCCTCCTCTATTAAAACGCTTTCATTCTGTAAAAGCATAACAACTTTCAGAAATTTCTACAAATAAACTGCTTAGTCTTCCTTTTTCTGCCGCATGAAGAGTGCCTTTGAAAGAGGCTGGCAACGCCTGCAAAATTTTTAATGATCATACAGATGACTGCGTGAAGATTGTCATAAAACTTCAGACCTTTATAATTGTCGGACGAATTCCGAATAGAATGATGAATGACATGGACAGCCGCCACATAAAGTTTAAAAAAGCTTTGTATAAGAAAGGGGCTTCGCCATGCTTGTTCAGCTTTGTATTGCAGCGGTATCAGTTGCTTTTATCTGCCTTGTCGTCTATTTGATCCTCACCCTCCGTAAAGGAATGGTTACCCTCAGCGAAACGAAAGAAACAATGGCAGAGGTAAAAACCGCTGTTCATGGATTATCAGAGGAAGCCGAACAATTTATCCACACAGCCAACCAAGTGACAGTTGATGTGAAAGACAAGATGAGATCAGTTGATCCTTTACTTGAATCCGTGCATGACGTCGGCGAAGTCATTCATCAGGTAACGAACTCAGTCAAAAAAGCAGCAGCCCCTAAAAAAGTGATCCAATCGAAAACCATTGAAACAAAGCAAGGAAGGCCTGTTCAAATTAAATTGAAATAGGAAACAAAGGATGAAGCAGCATGTGTTAGGCTGTTTCACCCTCTTTTTTAATGGCGCTTATCTTAAACTTTGTTGCTTTTCCATCTTTATAAATACCTGGACATTTATACAGCTGCTAATTTTAAGAAAAGATGCCACGAAGCCTATCTATAACCGTTTTCTAAACAAAATACGAAGAGCAGCAGCCTTTGCGAACAGTCTTTTTATCTGAAATTGAACAATTTGTGAAATTCTTCACAATTAATTGCATTTGGAAAAAATTCGAGTATACTAGGAATTAAGTTACATGTGAATCATTTCACATATTCTTGTGAAATACATCACAATATATTATCAGGAGGTTTTTTCGATGAAAGTTCTTGTAATCGGTTGTACACATGCTGGAACAGCTGCGGTTTCTAATATGAAAAATTTATATCCTGAAGCAGAAATTACTGTCTATGAAAAAAATGATAATGTTTCCTTCCTCTCATGCGGCATAGCGCTTTATGTTGGAGGAGTTGTTGAAAAAGCAGAAAGCCTTTTTTATTCTTCACCAGAGCACCTTGCCAATCTTGGTATTCACATGAAAATGAAGCACGAGGTTACCTCTATCGATACAGATCGTAAAACAGTGAAAGCAAAAAACTTAACAACAGGCGAAGAAATGACGGAGGCTTATGATAAATTGGTTGTTACAACTGGATCATGGCCTGTCATCCCTCCTATTGAAGGGATTCAGATGAATAACATCCAGCTTTGCAAAAACTATGACCACGCGAAAACCATTATCGAGAAAGCAAAACACTCCAGCAAAATAACAGTTGTTGGAGCAGGCTATATCGGAATAGAATTAGTCGAAGCATTTCAGCATTATGGCAAAGACGTCACTCTTATTGACAGTGAAGATCGAATCTTGAATAAGTACCTTGACCCTGAATTTACAGACATGATTGAAAATAAACTAGTTTCCAAAAAGATCAATCTGGCTCTTGGGCAAACAGTTAACCGGTTTGAAGGTGCTGACGGAAATGTAACCAAAGTTATCACAAACAAGGGAGAATACGAGGCAGATCTCGTTGTTCTTTGTATCGGATTTAAACCAAACACCTCTCTTTTGAAAGGAAAAGCAGACATGCTTGGCAATGGTGCCATCATTGTTGATGATTACATGAGAACAAGCAACAAAGATATTTTTGCCGCAGGCGACAGCTGTGCCATTACCTATAACCCAACAAAAAAACCGGCTTATATCCCGCTTGCAACAAATGCAGTCCGCATGGGTACACTTGTAGCAAGAAATCTAGTTAAGCCCACCATTCGCTACATGGGCACACAGGGTACATCAGGCATTAAAATTTTTGATATGAATATTGCCTCCAGCGGTGTGACAGAAGCATCTGCTATTCATTTAGGCATGAATGTGAAATCTATCACAATTAAAGAAAATGACAAACCTGAATTTATGCCTGATTCCCATGAAGTAACTTTAAAAGTGGTCTATGAAGAAGAAACACGCAGGATCGTCGGAGCACAAGTGATGTCTGAAACAGACGTAACGCAAGCAGTCAACACCCTGTCTGTCTGTATCCAAAATGAAATGACCATCGACGAACTGGGCTTCGTAGACTTCTTCTTCCAGCCCCACTACAACAAGCCTTGGAACTTTCTTAACCAGGCTGGACTGCAAGCGATCTAGGCAGAAAAGCGGCGCCGACTGTTTAGCTGCGACAAGCGCAGGATGAAAAATCCAGAAAGTCCGGTCTTAGACTTTTTGGATTTTTCTGAAGCGACTCGAGCAGCTAGGAGGCGCAGCTGGACAATGAAAAGCGGCGCCGACTGTTTGGCTGTGACAAGCGCTGGATGAAAAATCCAGAAAGTCCGGTCTTAGACTTTTTGGATTTTTCTGAAGCGACTCGAGCAGCTAGGAGGCGCAGCTGGACAATGAAAAGCGGAGCCGACTGTTCAGCTGCGACAAGCACTTCAAATGGGGATAGATAATAAAAAATGATGAGGAAATAATCAGGGCAGCTCAAAATAAGAGCTGCCCTTTTCCTATGGTTCCATTCAAAACTTTCTCCACGAACGGCATAAAATCACCTGCCAGAAAATAAATATAGCACAAGGAAAATGAAAGGTAAGGGGAAATCAACATGACCATAAAACCGCCGATTCTGCAAAGGGGAGATACAATTGGAATTGTAACGCTCGGCAGCCCGCTTGCTGCGAGTACGATTAATCAAGGTATCAATACCTTACGGAATCTTGGTTTTAAAGTCATATTAGGAAACTACGTTTATGCGCAAAACGGTTACCTTGCCGGTACGGATCAAGAGAGAGCCGCTGACTTAATGATGATGTTCTCCAATAAAGAAGTGAAGATGATTTTACCTACAAGAGGCGGTGTCGGCGTTCTTGGCATCCTGCCTTATCTTGATTTCACCATTATCAATCAGAATCCTAAAATTGTATCCGGCTACAGCGACATAACTATTCTTCTAAATGTCCTGTACCAGTTTGCCGATTTAGTCGCCTTTCAAAGCTTGCTTCTGCTTGATTTCGTTCCTGGAACACCAGCTTATAATTATAATCAATTCTTCCTTGCCACCTCAACATTTCAATCACCAAGGCAAATTGTAAATCCACCTGGAATCTCCCAAATCAGCAGAGTGCCTGGTAATGTCACTGGTCAAATCGTAGGTGGAAACCTTACCTCTTTTGTCGATTGCCTTGGAACGGATTTTGAAATTGACACAACCGATAAAATACTTGTTCTTGAGGAAACACATGAATCAATCAATAAGGTTTACCGATACATGAATCATTTAAAGGTGGCAGGAAAGTTCGATGACTGTGCTGGAATTGTGATTGGGGAATGCACAGAATGCAAAACGGCATACGGCAAGACATATGAAGACCTCATTAATGACTTTTTGGTTCCGCTCGGAAAACCTCTTATGACCAATGTCACGACGGCACATGGTTTTTATAAAGCGGCGATTCCAATCGGAGCAACAGCAGCATTGAACACTCTGAATAATACCTTTATTGTGCTCGAGCCTGAAGTAAGCCCGGCTTAATGCTTCCTTGCTGTTTGGACAGTATACAGGGTTCTTTATCCAGTAGAATTGTACATTCGGCCAGTGAATCTACTTCCAGTAATCATTATTTTTTCAAGAAAATTTACTGCTTTTTACTCTTTTTTTTCTTGAAAAACCGTGAAAAACATAAGAGCTGACTCCATTTTAAGAGTCAGCTCTTTTCTTTTTACTCAATTTGTTCTTGTTCTATGCTTCTGGACTTTTCTTACCACAAAGTAAACTAAATAAATGAGCGAGATCCCAATAAAAATAGAAGCACTGACTTCAATCGTATTGGCTGCTTTATTTTTAAGAGCTAACAGGCTTCCAAGCGTAGGTCCGATCATCACCCCTACCCCTTGAAGAGCTGAAAAGATACCCCAGCTTGCTTCCTTTAAGGATTCTGGAATAAATCCTGCAATAAAGGCGTTCCACGCAGGCAATACAACAGCGAAAAAGAGTCCGAGAAGCACGATATAAATGAGTGTTGTCACAAAATTTTTGCTGTTAGCTAAAAGAAACAGTGAGACGCCGCTCACCCCAAACCCTAGAATAACGAGCCCAACCTTGCTTGCCCTGTCGGCAACCTTCCCCATTGGCACTAAAAAGAAAACCGCCATTGCTCCTCCAAGCAAAAGAAGCAAAGAATATTCTGTATGTGATAAACCCATTTGCTTAATGATAAATGACGGGAGAATCGGAATGAGCATCCCCATTGAAATCCCCTGCAAAAGAGTACCGGGAATCACAGGTCTGCTTTTCTTCAGCAATTCCAATGTAGCTTTCCATTGCGTTTTAAGATCTGTCTGATGAGGGTCAATTTCATCTCTTATGACAAGATTAAATATAATCCAGCCAGCAATCATTAAGATAGGCAGAAGCCAAAGGATCGGGAATTTTTCAAATTCCAGCAAATAGTTCATTAAAATGGTTCCTGCTCCAAGTCCTCCAAGCCAACCAAGATAAACAAGGCTCATGTTATGCCCGCGATTGTCCCCGCTTGCTTTTGTGAGCATAACGAGCCATAACGGACAGATTCCGATCCCAAGCAATAATGAGCTAATCAGTACTGTAAAGTTATTCATCCAGATACAGACAAGAATTAACCCGACAGAAGAAATCAGAAAACTGAACTGAATAACGAGCTTTGTGCCCACATGTTTAATCAAATAGCCAATAACGAGGTTCGTTATGGCGTCACTTATAAAGTGTATAGAAACAGCAAGTCCTACAACTGCAATTGAGATACCGGCATGCCTTACGGATAGGTCTGGCACATAGCTGATAATAAAAGCTCCCCTTACAAACTCAACAATCAAAAGAGGAATAATCAGCAGTAAAAATTCCCTTTTTGCACTTTCACTACTCAACATTACAGGACTTCCTTATAACTGTATTCATATTTTTGCCTCCCACTGCAACTGTTCACTATGTATTAAAACAAATCAATTGTAACACCTAGTCATTGTCTCATAATAGCTTACGATATTCTTTATTAAAAAGTTTCAGAATAAGAACTCTTCTTCTTATTCTAAACAATTATCATTCAAGCAAAACCTATCGTTACAAAGGTTCGTTACAATTATACGAACTAATCCTATCCTATGACAAAGGTTATTTGGAATATGTTTACTGATAAACTGTATTTTATTCTCCTAACAACCTCAAACAGCTAAACAAATCATCATTTTTGACGCTGATTTCATTTTCCAGCAAAATGAAATAATAAGGGTATTGAACGAATTGTACTTAAAAGAGGAGGAAATGATCATGATCCGTCTAACACAAGAAGCAAAAAGAAAATTAAGCGAAGCACCAGCAGGTACTGTATTCATGCTTCCATTTGATAAAGGCAGCTGTGATATTGTTAATACCGTATCAGAAATCAAAGCGATAAAAGACAGGCCGCTGGAAAGCTATGAAGAAAAAGTAGAGGCAGAAGGTTTTGTTTTTATTACAGGAGAAAATTTCGCACACTTTTTTGATGACGAGCTAGTGATTGATTTTTCCAATAACAGCTTTGTGCTAAAAAACAGAAATCAAATCTTTAATAGCAGAGTCCGATTCACTATCACCGATTAACTTGAACATAAAACTCGGATCTCTTTACATACCCTATAGGGGTATATTATGATGGATATATGGAGGCGGCAAAATGGGAAAAGAATTGGAACAGGTAAACGAAAGTACCCACAATCACGACATGTGCGGCACTTCCGAAAGAAAAAGCCATCATTCTGAAGCAGTTAAAAAGAATTTAACCACCCGCTTGAACCGGATTGAAGGCCAGATACGAGGAATTAAAGGCCTGATTGAAAGAGATACTTACTGTGACGATGTGATAACGCAAATTGCAGCTACCCAGTCAGCTTTAAACAGTGTGGGGAAGCTTCTTTTAGAAGGACATATTAAAACCTGTGTCGTAGACCGGATTGAAGAAGGCGATTCAGAAGTATTAGATGAATTAATCCTGACAATCGGAAAATTGATGAAAAAATAACTTTAACGGAGAGATTAATATGGAAACAACTTTAAAAGTAAACGGAATGAGCTGCGCGCATTGTGTGAAAGCAGTCGAAGGCAGCGTCGGAAAGTTAGCTGGAGTGGCTTCTGTAAAAGTTCACCTGGAAGCAGGAAAAGTAGATGTGAAGTATGATGCGGATCAAGTTTCCTTGAATGAAATTAAAGAAGCCATTGATGATCAAGGTTATGAAGTCGAAGAATAAAAGCAGATAAACGTGCTATACATGGTCTAGCACGTCTATTTACGGAAAAAATATACCCCCGTAGGGTATCGGAGGCGATAGGTATGGCCCAGCCAGTGAAAGAAACGAATATGCAGATTACCGGGATGACGTGTGCTGCTTGTGCTGTGAGAATTGAAAAGGGATTGAAAAAGATGAATGGCGTAGAAGAGGCCAACGTCAATTTAGCTCTAGAAAGGTCCTCTATCAAATATGATCCGGCCAAAGTTTCCCCACTCGATTTCCAGGCCAAAATAAGAGACCTTGGCTACGATGTCGTTACTGAAACAGCCAAGTTTTCCATAACCGGAATGACATGTGCAGCCTGCGCAAACCGGATCGAAAAAGGACTAAATAAGCTGGAAGGCGTCAATCAAGCTTCCGTCAATCTTGCCTTGGAAAGTGCATCCATTGAATACAACCCTTCCCTTCTCAGCTCCCGTGATTTAATAAATCGGGTAGAAAAGCTCGGGTACGGTGCGATTCAAAAGGATGAAAACAAAGAACATCATGATTATCGCCAAGAGGAAATTCAAAAGCAGCAGCGGAAATTCGCTGTTTCCCTTATCTTATCTCTCCCTTTGCTTTGGGCAATGGTCAGTCACTTTCAGTTCCTGTCGTTTCTCTACCTTCCAGACATAGTGATGAATCCGTGGGTGCAGTTCACACTTGCCACACCTGTTCAATTTATCATTGGAAGGCAATTTTATATAGGTGCTTACAAGGCACTTCGCAATAAAAGCGCCAATATGGATGTTTTGGTAGCACTCGGGACTTCTGCAGCCTATTTCTACAGCCTTTATCAGGCATTCTTGTCACTTGGCACAGGCGCTCAAATGCCAGAGCTCTATTTTGAAACAAGCGCCATTTTGATTACGTTAATTCTTCTTGGCAAATTGTTTGAAGCGAAAGCGAAAGGCCGATCGTCTGAAGCCATCAAAAAACTGATGGGACTGCAGGCAAAAACAGCAATGGTCTTGCGTGACGGAAAAGAAATGGAAATTCCCTTGGAAGATGTCGTTCAAGGAGATCTGATCTCGGTAAAACCCGGTGAAAAGATTCCGGTTGACGGAGAAATTGTTGAAGGCCGCTCAGCCATCGACGAATCCATGCTTACAGGTGAAAGCATTCCAGTCGATAAGTCTGCTTTCGACCCGGTCATTGGTGCCACACTCAACAAAAATGGCTTTATCAAAATAAAAGCAGTAAAGGTCGGACGCGATACTGCGCTGGCCCAAATCATCAGGGTTGTTGAAGAAGCTCAAGGCTCCAAAGCGCCTATTCAGCGGCTGGCGGATACGATATCAGGGATCTTTGTGCCGATTGTCGTTGGTATTGCAGCACTTACCTTCCTCATTTGGATTATCTGGGTCAATCCAGGTGAATTTGCCTCCGCGCTTGAGAAAATGATTGCCGTTCTTGTCATTGCCTGTCCATGTGCATTAGGGCTTGCTACTCCTGCCTCTATCATGGCGGGTTCAGGCCGCTCAGCAGAGTATGGCATACTGTTTAAAGGCGGAGAGCATTTGGAGCGGACACACAGCATTGATACGATTTTATTAGATAAAACAGGCACTGTGACCAACGGAAAACCAGTATTAACAGATCTTATCCTTGACCATTCTATCCTTGATGAAAGTGAAATGCTGTCATTAATCGCTTCTGCAGAAAATCAATCAGAACACCCTCTTGCTGAAGCCATTGTTCAAGGAATAAAAGATAGAGGAATCCCTCTTAGGGCTGTTCAGGAATTCGAAGCCATTCCTGGTTTCGGCATACGTGCATTGATTGATAACCGAAACATTCTCATAGGAACCAGAAAACTAATGAAACAAAACGAAATTGACAGTTCACCAGCAGAAACGCAAATGGATGAACTTGAGTCAAACGGGAAAACAGCCATGCTGGTAAGTATTGACGGTACCTTTGCCGGCTTAGTGGCTGTTGCTGATACGATTAAAGATACCTCCAAAAAAGCCATCTGCCGATTAAAAGAACAAGGCTTAACCGTCATAATGATTACAGGCGACAATGAAAAAACCGCCCTGGCCATTGCTGAACAGGCTGGCATTGAGCAGGTTATAGCAGAGGTTCTGCCTGAGCAAAAAGCCGAAGAAGTCATATCCCTTCAGAAAAAAGGCAAAAAAGTCGCCATGGTCGGTGACGGGATTAATGACGCTCCTGCTCTTGCAGCTGCTGAAATCGGAATGGCAATCGGAACAGGTACAGATGTCGCTATGGAAGCGGCAGATATCACGTTAATGCGAGGCGATCTGAATAGCATCGCAGATGCCATCATGATGAGCAAAAAAACGATCCGAAATATTAAGCAGAATCTCTTTTGGGCATTCGGCTACAATGTTCTCGGTATTCCAATAGCCGCGATCGGATTATTGGCTCCTTGGCTTGCGGGTGCTGCAATGGCCTTCAGTTCTGTTTCCGTTGTTTTAAATGCCTTAAGGCTGCAGAGAGTGAAGCTTTAACATGATCCTTTCTTACAAATCGGAGATCTCCTCCGATTTTTTTATTCTTGGAATTAAAGCGATTACTCTCTTTACAATCCCTCGTTTTCCTTTTATTATAAAAGTGAGTAATCACTCATTATATACACAAGAAGAGGTGATTTTAGTTATGGATAAAAAGGCTATTATTTCGGTAATTAACGTATCTAAATCCTTTCACCAGCATCAGGTTTTGAAGAAAATCAGCCTCAACATTTATGAGGGAGAAATTTTTGGCCTGTTAGGACCTTCCGGCGCTGGCAAAACCACTTTGGTTAAGCAGCTGTCAGGTCTGGATGTCCCCTCTGAAGGTGAAAATCTGCTTTTCGAAAAACCAATGCCAAACTTGAAAACGATTGAAAAGATCGGGTATATGGCTCAATCTGATGCCCTTTATGAGGAATTAACAGCAAAAGAAAATCTTCAGTTTTTTGCTGCCTTGTATGGTTTAAAAGGAGCTCGTCAGAAGGAGAGGATTAACGAAGTGATGCGCATAACTGACCTTACTGATCACCTCAATAAGCCTGTTGCCAAATATTCAGGAGGCATGAAAAGAAGGCTTTCCCTGGCCATTGCCCTTCTTCATGAACCTTCTTTGCTTATCCTAGACGAGCCGACAGTAGGAATTGATCCTGTACTCCGCAAAAGCATCTGGCAGGCATTTTATGAGCTTAAAAACAAAGGAACAACCATTATCGTCACGACCCACGTTATGGATGAGGCAGAAAAATGCGACAGGCTTGGCCTCATTAGAGAAGGACGGCTCATTGCGGCCGATACTCCTGAAAAACTAAAAGCAGAAACCCATTCAGCTACCATTGAAGAGGCGTTTCTTGTATACGGAGGTGCTTCTTATGAGAATTAGTGCTTTGATCCTTCGAATTTTAAGGCAAATCCTGCGTGATAAGCGGACAATTGCCCTTCTCGTACTCGCGCCAATTCTCGTTTTGACTATGCTGCACCTGGTGTTTGATGGAAAGGATTATACGCCAAAAATCGGTTTGGTTGACATGCCTTCTGCCATGTTAGAGAAAATGGACCTGAAGGATGCTGATATAACAAAATATTCTAATGAAGAGAAAGCTAAAAAGGATTTAGCCAATCAAAAGATTGACGCTTATTTCATTCTGCAGCAAAATAAGCCTTCCGTTCATCTAGAAGGCAGCGACCCAACCGTAAATGGAGCAAGTCTAAAGCAAGTACAAACAGCATTGACCTCACTTAAAGGGCCATCCAATTCAAAAGATCTGAACGTTACCTATTTGCATGGCTCAAAGGATATGGGGCAGTTCGATTACTTTGGCCCGGTATTGCTTGGATTTTTTGTTTTCTTTTTTGTATTTCTTATCGCAGGTGTTTCCTTTTTAAGAGAACGCACAACCGGTACACTTGAACGCCTTTTATCCACTCCTTTGAGAAAATGGGAAATTGTTGTAGGATATGTCGCCGGGTTTGGCATTTTCACAATGGTTCAGGCAACGATTATTGCTGCATACGCCATCTATGTCCTCCATATGCTGATGGAAGGAGCTTTTGGCTATGTGCTTTTGATCACTTTGCTTCTTTCACTGACAGCTCTTACACTCGGAATCCTGCTTTCTTCTTTTGCCAACAATGAGCTGCAGATGATTCAATTTATCCCGCTCGTCGTAGTGCCGCAGATTTTCTTTTCAGGACTTTTCAACCTGGAGAGCATTTCAGACTGGCTTAGCTGGATTGGCCCTCTAACCCCGCTCTATTATGCAGCCGATGCATTGCGGGATGTCATGATAAGAGGCTATGGATGGAAAGATATTTGGGTAAATGTAACAGTACTTGCAGGTTTTTCACTTGTCTTTATGCTCCTCAATGTCATTGCTCTCAGAAAATACCGAAAAATTTAAAGACAGCTTCCCTTTTTGTTTTTGAACCAAATCCATTAAGATAGAAGGAAAGGAAAAGGTTAAAAGGAGTAAACTATGCCGGAACAAAACATGATTGAAGAGTTATTTAATGAAGAAGCCTCGCTGACAGAAAAGCAGAAAAAGATATTGGCGGCTGCAATAGAGACATTTGCAGAAAAAGGATTTGCTGCAACTTCTACAAGTGAAATTGCCAAGAAAGCAGGCGTTGCAGAAGGAACCATTTTTAGACACTACCGTACTAAGAAGGAGCTCCTTCTTTCCATCGTTTCCCCAATGATGGCTAAATTGATTGCTCCTTTTGTGATAAAGGATCTGAACAAAGTCTTAAACCGTGATTTTGGGCGATATGAAGACTTTTTAAAGGCCGTGATTGAGAACCAGGCAGCTTTTTTGAAAAAAAACATGCCGCTTCTGCAAATTCTCATTCAAGAAATTCCTTTTCAGCCAGAGCTGAAAGAACAGTTTAAAGAACACATCGCGAAAAAGATTTTGGAGAGATTTCAAAAAATCATCGAGCATTACCAGAAAAAAGGGCAAATAATCGAAGCTCCTTCATACAGTGTTATCCGTATGACTTTATCAAGTATTTTTGGTTATCTCATTGCACGTTACATGATCATGCCCGAGGCAAAATGGAATGATGAGGAAGAAATCGAAAGAACAATCCATATTTTGATGAATGGATTATCTCCTAGATAATGGCCTGGCTTCATAGCCAGGCCATTTCTATTTAAGCAGAAACGACGCAATGCCGTACAGCACAACGGTAATTCCGGCTGCAATCAATGCCGGTTTTAATTTATACCGGGCATAAGTAATAACAGATAAGTTAAGGATACGGGCAATCGTATTCGTATCATCGCTTAACGGCGAAGCAAATGCGCCAAATGTTCCGCTCGCAAAAACGGTCCCGATGACTAACGGAAGAGACAACCCAGAAGCATCAGCCACCGAAACGCCAAGCGGCATCAAAATTCCCCATGTTCCCCATGCTGAGCCTATAAAATAAGACACTAATGCTCCAAAAAGAAATAAAATCGGTACAAGCAGAGACGATGGAATCCACTGAGAGTGTCTTGTGATGAACCCGGAAAAACCAAGTTCTTCGCTCGCAGATGACAGCCCCCACACTAAAGAAAGAAGCACAATGACTGACATTAAATCATTCCCCCCAAGAATAAAACTGCTCAGCAAATCCTTGGTTTTCATTTTTTGAAAGCGGAAAAATACGAAGGTCAATATCAGTGAAACAAGCAGTGCCGTCAGCATCGCACTCATTACATCTGCCTTAATAAAAGCCGGAAAAAACCCCTTCACCTTTTGAAATCCATCCCACCAAGTAAAAAGAAACGTCAGGCCGATGACGAGAATTAATGGAGCAAACAAATTCCACGGTTTTTCAGGCAAATCCTTGCCGACAGAAGGATCACAGTTGTGCCAGTCATCCTCTTCACTCCCGCCATCTTTCCCTATTTCCTTTGGATCACTCGTTTCAGTAGATTTTGAATGATGAAAAAAACTTAAATAAATGCCGACTAAAATTAAGACATAGGAGAAGAAATTAAATGGAATGCTCTGTAAAAATAACTGATAAGAATCTGCTTTGATATGCTTTGTTTCCAGCGAAAGATCTATCAAAGAGGTCATATACCCTACAAAGGCTGTAGCTATCGGAATCAGAACAATGATGGGAGTAGCTGTCGTTTCAATCACAAACCCTAATTCCTGAGTGGACATCTTCACCTTTTTTAAAAGCGCCCGCATAATCGGAGCAATCGTTACAAACCGGAAGCTCGGGGCTGCAAATGTTCCGATTGTTGATATGTAAGTTAAAAATAAAGCTTCTTTCTTCGAAGAAATTTTTGCCGAGGCCAGCTCTACAAATCCCCTGACTCCCCCAGCCATTTTGATCATTCCAATCAAACCGGTAAACGCATATAGAAAAATAAAAATCTTAATGTTTCCCGGATCAATGATCCCCTTTACCAATAGATCAATCATCTTATGAAGCCCCCCAACAGGACTTTGCTGCAGCAAATACGAGCCAGCCAGCAAACCGGCGAACAGCCCAGGCAGCACCTCTTTCGTTTTTACAGCAATCGGAATAGCAATTAAAAAGGGAATGACGGAAAACCAATCATGCTGCAACAGGCTTCACCCTTTCAGTAGATGATTTTATTAGAGTGCGGAAAAAGATGGGGGTTTATTCGCGGGGTGGCTATAGTATCTTTTGGTGAGGACACGCTCCCGCTCTAAAGAGTCCCTGTCCCATCAGCGTTAAACCAATATACCCTTATTCGATTTAATATTATTCAGGCATTAAGAAATCTGTATGACGAAGTAATGGATTAAGAATTAAAAGAAAAAGCAATGGAGTTAATAGAAACAGAGGAAGATATAAAGTATCAGAAGAAGGATAGAGATGTTTGGAAATAGTGGTGAAATAGTGGTTTTAGGGGATCAGACACTCTGAGAATAGTGGTGCCTGTCCACATTAAAGTAATAAAGCCTTAAGAGATCATCAAAGAATCAGCCAAAATCTTTCAGGAAAACAATATTCAAATGCCTGAAATGCCTATAGGCTTAGTGACAAATTCAAAAACAGCTCCTTTTCCCGATAAGCTGATGATGTATTGTATTTATCTGCTTTCTAACTTCAGCCTTGGAGGACAGAGCTTTGGAGCAGGCTTTAGTCTGCGGAATGACTTGGATGTAAAATTTGCTATCTTTGCGAAAGATGTATTTGAATATACTAGAGAAGTAACTTCCCAAATTTTACGTATTTATGTTATGACCAAAGTGAATAAAATAAAAAAAAGCCTGAAATCCAGTTTATGGATTTCAGGCTTTTTTAATTGGTTATTTAGAAACAATCTCTCTCTGTATTTTTTTAGGCAGTTTTTCTAGAACCAACTGATAGGAATGCTGAATCAGATTCTCTACTAGATCGTATGGCAAAGAGGAATCTAGATACAAGGAATTCCAGTGGGTTTTATTCATGTAGTAGCCAGGAATAATGCTTTCATACATTTCCCTTAATTCTTCAGCACGAACTGGATTGCATTTTAACGTAATGATCGGTTTTCCTTTAGAATCTCCGCCAATCATGGCAAACATTTTTCCTCCAATATGATAGCGGTCAGCCTGCCAGTCAGGCTGATAATCATGAGCAGTACCAGTTAGCGAAATACAAGTTAAATGCAGCTTGTCTTTATCCATCACGAAATCTCCTTTTTCGGTCTATCATAGGCACTTTATTTCTCTATCCATTCAATGTTTTTCAATGAATTATTCCATCTTTCGTACATTCTTTCCTGCCTTTTCTGCAAAAATCAAGAATTAGTATTTTATTCCAAAGCAACCAAACGGGTTTATGTTCTACATATTGGGGAAATTCATTCCCATAGGAGGCGATAGAATTGAATCCAAAATTTAAATTATTCCATAACGATGAAACGCTGAAAGAATCGATTGATAAGATTAGAAACAATGGTGTGCGTGATGAAGACATTTACATTCTTTCTCATGATAATGACCATGTGAGACGTTCAAGAAAAGAAACAGATGCCAATAAAGTTGGCGTTAAAGTAACCGGTATCGGTACTGCTACCAAAAATATATTCAGAAGCAAGGATGATAAGCTTGTATCGAAAATGAAAGAAATCGGATTCGATGTCAAAAAAGCCGAAGAGCTGGAAGAAGAACTGGATAAGGGAAAAACGCTGCTGATTGTGACAAATCAAGATGAGGTAACTTTTTAAAGGTCTTGTAAAAGGCCTTTTCTTTTAGGAAGGCTCCTTTCTTAAACTTTGACATCAAATCGATCAATTACAACGAATGTACATCTTAAAATTTTAAGAAAAGATTCCATGCAATGTGAAAACATCAAATAGAAAGTAAAAACAGGAGGCGTGCAGATGTTGAACAAAGCAAAACTAGCAAAAAACATGGTTAGGGGCGGTACTGTGAAACGGACGGTAGCCGGGGGACTTCTTGGTGCTGCCGTGGGCTATTTTGCCTCACCGGAAAAAAGCAAAAAACTACTTACCATGATGGGTAAGGAAGCGCTGAAAAATAAAGGCGAAGGCTTAGAGTCTATAGCAAAAAAGCTTGGCAGCAGTAAAGAGGCCGGAAAAGAAACAATTAAGAAAGCTTTCAGCAAACTGACAGGCAAAAACAAATTGCCGGAAGACGAGGATGAAAAAGAAATGAGCTCCGAAGAAGAACAGAACAGCACCGAAGAAAAGAAGCACTCCAACGAAGCGCAAAACGAAAACAGTGAAGAGTATGAACAGCTAGATGAAGAAAAGAAAAAGCTGCAGGAGCAGATCAAAGAAGTAGAAGAAAAAATGAATCAGCTTAAAAACACCGATAACAATGAAAGAAGCAAGGAAAACGAAGAAGATGAAGACGAGGAAGAAGAAGAGTACAACGGCCGGATAAAGAAAGAAGAACAACAATCTGACAATAAAAAAAAAGATGAATTGAATAGTGACAGCAGCAATGAGGATGAAGAAGAAAAGGATCAAGAAGACTCTGACCAGGATAATCAACAGTCTGCTGGTAAAGACAATGACCACCAAGAAGAAGATGGTTCTAAGCTGGATCTGAAGGAAAACCAATCACCTTCTAATGAAGATGATGATGAATCGAATAGTGACAGCAGCAATGAAGAGAAAGAAGACGACGTTCAGGTTGAGGATAAACTTCCCGCTAGTGAAGATAAAGAGGATGACGATCAGGATGAGAAATCTTCTAAGCAAGACAACGATGACCACAAACAGTTTGCTAGTGAAGGGAAAGAAGACGACGTTCAGGATGGGAAATCTTCTAAGCAAGATAACGATGACGACAAACAGCCTGCTAGTGAAGTGAAAGAAGATGACGTTCAGGATGAGAAATCTTCTAAGCAAGATAACGATGATAACCAACCAGAGGAGACCAACAAAAACAACAATCTAGAAGAAGAAAATAAGGCTCAAGATAATGAAGCCACTAAGCAAGATAAAAAGGAAAAGAAACAGCCTGCTAATAGAAGAAAAAAGGATAAAACAACAGTTCTTTCAAGTAATGATGATACATCTCCCAGAAACTAATTCTACATGCCTGATTTTGATCGAGATCAGGCTTTTTTTTGTGTTCAGATCTTTTGAGAGCTTTGTGAGGTTTAGGAATTCATTCATATTAAGAAGGTCCCCTTCATATGTTTACATGTGGAGGGGGTTGTCCGCTTGAATCGTAAAAAATACGAAAATGTCACATTCATCCGTGTATATTTTCATACACTGCTTGGTATACTTCTTTTTTTCCTTGCTGCTTTCATGCTTGTTTTAAATCTTAAAATTGATTCCATCGGCATTACGAAAGCGCTGGATGGCATCGGCAGCAGAGATGTTTTTACTTATTTTTTCAAATCGGAAAATCAGTATTATTTTCCTGAATATAAAAGTGATCTGTTCTCTGCATCTCATTTATCCAATCTTACCATCCATCTTGCTACAAACATTAAACCTACGGATTCACGCTCATTTTTAGGAAATGAGCTGCCCGGTTTCAGTGAGTATGATACAGAAATTGCTGTCGCAGGAGAAGGGACAAATATGAGCAATATCCCTGACGAGTCCGCCCCTCCGCCTGAAGCCATGCTGCATGAAAAACAAGTAGCCGAAGATAAACTAAAAAAAGATAAGCAGAATACTGCCGTAAAGGTCAATCCGAAAAACATTCCTAAAGTACCGTCTGTCTTTATCTATCACACACACAGCTGGGAGGCTTTTGCTCCTTATCTTCAAAATGCGAGCCAAACGACTGCTACCAGTTCTGACAAGCGCGTCAATGTGATTGGATTAGGGGAATGGCTCACTAATGATTTGCTTAACAAAGGCATTGGCGTGAAACACGATGAAACCAATATGACTAATGAATTAAAAAAGAGAGACATGTTATGGAATAAGGCTTATACTGCTTCTGGCAGCATAGTGGAAGCTGCTGCATCTGCACAAAAAAGCCTGCATTATTTTATTGATATTCACCGGGATTCTGCCAAAGGAGATATGACAACGAAGACCATTAATGGAAAAAAATACGCGAGGTTATATTTCGTTATAGGTAAAGAAAACCCAAATTACCAGGAAAATCTTGATTTTGCTAAACAGTTAAATAGTGAATTAGAGAAACAGCACCCTGGTATTAGCCGCGGGATTTTCCTAAAAACCAAACGCAATGGAAACGGAATATATAATCAAGAAGTCTCCAATAAGGCCATCCTAATTGAGGTCGGAGGGGTCGATAATCATATAGATGAACTGAATCGCACGATAGATGCGTTTTCTGAAGTTTTTTCTGATTATTACTGGAAGCATCAAAATGCTAAGGAAGTAAATGGAAATGGCTAAAAAATTACATTCTTCTCTTAAATGGCTAATTTTCACATTTGCGACGATGCTTCTCGCCTACTTTTTTACTGGGCTTTCTGTATTGACTGCTAGTTTCTTTATAACTGGGTTCTTATTTACTGTGGGCTATCTGAATAAGGAAGGAATTCATTTGAATGGCTAAAAATGAATTTTAAACATGAGCAAATGTATTGAGGATTGTTAATCGAATAAATCATTGACTTAGGTTATCTATATTTTCTGAATAAAATGTTGTCTTAACTGGAGGAATTATCCATTCGATTTTATAGGATACGTCACTTTTAGCCGCCCAGCCCAGACTTTAATACAGTCTTTTTGATCTTTAAGCTTCCATCTACCTGATATTTATACTATTTGGGGTTGAAGGAGTTTCTTTTTTATGCAGCAAGGTCTGGCTTTTGGTTTAGGGAAAAACCCTACTTATAAAAACTCTTTTGAGCCAGATGAAACAGTGGTTCATCAGTTTTATAGACTTTGTAAACGCAAATAGCTTTTATCAAAGGGATAGATACGCTGAAGTGATGAATCAGTAAAGAATGTCAAACAATATAAGACAGAAAATAAAAAGGGATAGGTAAGCCAGAATTATTTCTGCTTAATCTATCCCTTTTGTTCAACTATGACCTCATTTACATCAACAATATGAAATATTTACTGCAACAATTCATGAAGTTGCAGTTAAACCAAGCACCCGTTCGCGTAAGAAGAGGATGAAATCAATTTTCTCATGGAAGTTTAATTAAAAAAATACTATTTACGGATAATAATATCTTATGATAGAGTAAAAAGAGTAAACATCGGATGTTTGGAGGTTTGTGATGGATGTTAAAAAAACAAGCCGTTTATCACTTGTTGAACAAGTGACTGGGCAAATTAATGAATTAATAAAGTCTGGACAGTGGGCTGTAGGATACCGCCTTCCCCCTGAGCCTCTTTTGTCAGAGGAGCTTGGTGTGAGCCGCAATACTTTGAGAGAAGCCATCCGGGCACTCGTGCATTCCGGACTAATCGTAACAAAACCAGGAGATGGGACTTATGTCATATCTTCCAGTGTTTTAGGAGTGGCAATTAAAAGGCGCTTGGAGGAATCTACGCTGCTTGAAACATTGGAGGTGCGAAATGCTCTGGAAAGGGAAACAGCGGCTTTAGCAGCATTAAGGCGCACAAAAAGCGAGATGCAAAGAATTCAATCCTATCTCACCGTTTGTGAAAAAGCCGCCAAAGCAAACGATCTCGAATCGTATGTTGAAGCAGACATGGCGCTGCATAAATCAATTGCCGAAGCTGCGCATAATCCTCTTTTTTTAGAACTATATGAACATGTAACTGAGTATGTTCATATGTCTATTGGCAATATGATTGCCCTTTATGAGCAGCTGCCTCATCGTAAACTCGTTCAAGCAATCCACGAAAAAAATTCCATATTAGCTGCCTCTGCAGTCGATGAGTACATTGAAGAATTTAGAAAAATAATTAAATCTACAATGGAGGAGTAAAGGTGAAAACAGCAAGAAGCAATAATGATTTACAGATTGATCAAGAAGCCCCTATAGCCGGGACGCTACTGCTTATAGTAGGTATTATATTTATTGCAACAAACTTAAGGTCTCCCTTAACCTCTGTAGGTCCCCTGACGGGAACACTTCGAGAACATTTAGGAATATCCAACTTAGTGATTGGATTAATAACAACCATTCCATTATTAGCGTTTGCCCTATTCTCATCTCTAGCACCAAAACTTTCTCGTCAAATAGGAGCAGAACGTTTGCTTTTTGTTTCCTTGATTATTCTTACAGCTGGAATTGCGGTTCGTTCCATGGCTGGGGAAGCAACACTGTTTATGGGAACCATATTGATCGGGATCTCGATATCAGTGTGCAATGTCTTGATTCCAAGTTTAATTAAACGCGACTTCGGTCAAAAAGTAGGACTAATGACCGGGATTTTTTCAGTTTCTATGAATCTATGCGGTGCGATTGCCTCTGGAATCAGTATTCCGCTGGCAGATGGCATGCATTTTGGATGGCACGGCGCGATGGGTGTATGGGGCCTGCTTTCTCTTGTTTCCATTTTCCTCTGGCTCCCGCAAGTGAGAAAAATGCAGTCAAATCAAACGAGTGCTGTTTCAGAAACTAGTGAGAGGGAGACAAACATTTGGAAATCCCCGCTTGCATGGTATGTAACATTTTTTATGGGGTTTCAATCCCTGATTTTTTACGTAACTGTAACATGGCTCCCTGAAATTTTGGTTGATCAGGGATTTGGCATGGAAAGCTCCGGATGGATGCTCTCTTTCATGCAATTGGCTGTTTTGCCTTTTACTTTTATCGTTCCTATTTTGGCTGATCGCCTAAAAAATCAGAAGATTTTAGTCATTATCACTGCCCTGCTGTTCCTTTTGGGAATGTTAGGACTGCTATATGGAGGCAGAGGGCTTGCCTTAATTTCTGTTATCTTAATTGGAGTTGGAGTTGGCAGCAGCTTTAGTCTTGCCATGATGTTCTTCAGTCTTCGGACAAAAACGGCCAAGCAATCCGCAGGACTATCTGGGATGGCGCAATCGGTAGGTTATCTTTTGGCTGCTGCAGGACCTACATTATTTGGAATTCTTCATACAATGACAAAAAATTGGACAGCTCCTATTTATATGATTATCATTAGTGCCATTTTTCTTCTTATCACTGGGCTTAAAGCGGGAAGTAATAAATTTATTGATGAAAAATAACAACTCAGGCATACTTTCCCTTCCTTTTATTACCTGTATATAATTTGTTTTCCTTGAAATGCAGCATTACTTTTATGATTTTTACAAACAGATAATGAATGACTGTATTAGCTATGTATAAAAGGAAATATAGAGAAAATTCCCCACAATAATGAATGGTGGAATATTAATAAGTTATTGAATACAGCATTAGAAAAAAAATCTTAAAGAAATATTAAATAAAGTCGTGTGGAACTACATCCCAGATAGTCCTACACGCTTTTTATTTAAGGCTCTTTTCTTAAACTTTGTTGTTTTTTCATCCATTTAAGTGAACATAGAGCAAGAATACAGTTGCAAATTTTAAGAAAAGATGCCACGAAGCGTATCACTATGCGTGGTCTATGACTATACGAATAGCAACAATCTTTGCGAAAACAGCCTTATTTAATTATTGATAGACAATTACACAAAAAACAATATGAATAAATATAACTGATAAAACTTTCATACAAGTACTTAATTATTTTATTTTTGGCTTTGTTAAATATTATGGTTGTTTTTCAGGTATTAAATATGGGAACGTCCGATTTGGACGTTCCCGTTCTTATTCCATTAAAGCCCCATATAAATGGAATAACTGTAAAGCTAATGAAGCTTTTTTAAAAGCTGCCTTTCCCTGCCCAAGCTCCTTGCATTTTACTCAGGGATACAATTTGGCCAATATGATATGCGTCGTGCAATGCTAAACTCTTCAGTTCAAGCACTAATGATCTTTCTCCAGGGATCTGTCTATACAAATCTTCATGTTCTGATTTTGCTAGTATTTTTTCAAGTTCACGATGAACATAAAAGTATTCTTGTTTTGTTTCCTTCCAATTTTGAAACGTCTCAGTTGGTAATCGAAATGTAGATTCATTATCTTCTGCCTGGGGTTCATTCGCTGTTTCTCCAAGAAATCGCATCAGAAGTCTCTTTTTATAGAAAAGTAAATGACAAACTAATTCCCAAATGGAATTCATTGCCCCCTCAACTGGTTTCCAAATTGCCTGTTCAAAAGTAATTTCATCTAGCACTTTTTCAAGTGGTGGAAACCAGTCTTCTTCATCTAAGCAGCTTGCCCATTGTTGTAACAAAAGTGTCTTTACATCCATTTTTATTCCCTCCAATTTAATCCCTTTAATAGATAATCCCTTTGGTCAAAATTCATTCGCGGCGTGTTGTAGATAGCTCACTAATTAAGGTGTCATGCCAATTCCTTAAACTTCTTTCAACATTCAGCTACAGTAAAATTCCGGTAAAATTGAAGATCATCGACTGAGCTTCAATTTTTGCCCCCATAGTCAGCTACTTCTCCATATTATTCTTTTTGTTCATGTTTAGAGCTATATATAAAAGTAAACCAAACGCACCTTCCTTAAAATATTTGTTTTTAGATGAATGATGGACAATTTCTCTTGTAACACATTTTTATTCCTTCTGCGCCCGTTCTGCTATTAGAAAATAATAACTCTTTCTTCCCAAAGGCCCTTTTATAGACTTCATTTCCTAATTCCTCTTCATCGTAAACATATTTAATTTCAATTTTTTCTTTGGTTTATTCTCTTTAGGAGGATTAATCACACCTCGTGGACGTTTACTGCTACCTTGTATCCACCATTCACTTATTTGTTGGGGCTCAATTCATGCGCCCAATTGTTGAATATCTTAACTACTTTTTCTTATTGAAACAACGCACCCCTATTTTAAGTGATAGCGTTCACAAAATGATATATAAAAAGCCGATCTCCACATTTGGAAAATCGGCCATATTGATGTATGAGTGGCGTTGGATCTATCATTTGTAAGTATGCACCATCGATAAAGATGGCTTCAACTTTTTGTCCCAATGGAAAGATTGTAAGACACCGCTCTGGTAACCACTGGAGCGGTGCTACTGATTAAATCTGGAAGTATTCACTAATTATAATATTTTGATATACCCTTCTGTTCCATGCACCCTAATTCGTTGCCCATCTTTTATCAGTTTGGTGGCATTTTCCACCCCGACAACAGCTGGTAAGCCATATTCACGTGCGATAACTGCTCCATGGGTCATCAGTCCACCAACTTCGGTAACTAGGCCTTTTATGGATACAAACAATGGTGTCCAGCTAGGATCAGTAAAGGAGGTGACTAATATATCTCCCTCTTCTAAATTGGCATCTTCCATGTTTAAGATGACACGAGCGCGTCCCTCTATAACTCCTGAAGAAACAGGTAGACCAACAATCGCTTCGGCTGGGAAATTTTCTCGGTTGTATTTACCTGCAATGATTTCACCATCAGACGTGATCACACGTGGGGGAGTTAGTTTTTCATATAATTTGTACTCGTCTTTTCGTTTGCTGATGATCTGGTAATCCAGTTTATTTGTGCGTAAGACTTCGCGAAGTTCTTCAAAAGTAAGATAGTATATATCTTCTTTTTCATGAATAACATTGGTTAGTACGAGTTGTTCGGCTTCTTTCAGTAATGCCTGCTTATAAACAAAGTAACGATTGATCATGCCGTATTTTGGATATTCACGATAACCAATGAAATTCCGGATGATGCTAATCATTCGTTTTGTCTCGTTGGCTTTTTGTTTACCATTCGGCAATTGCTTCAATCGATCTAATAACTCTTGTTCTTTTTTCAAGGCTTCCTGTCGCCCTTGCTCAAATTTCTGTTTGCCAGCATTCGGCTCAAAGTTTTTGATATTCATGAGAATCAATGGGACAAGTGTAGTTGGTTTTTCACTCCAACGACTTCTGGTAATATCGATTTCTCCGGCACATCTCATTCCGTATTTGTCGAGATAAGCATAGATCGCGTCTCGGGTTTTTTGTCCACCTTCAAACTTAACCAGTTCATCCAAAAAGTTATCATCTTTTACATGTTGTAAATAATCAATTACTTTTGGATAAGGACGAATCACATCTGCGACATCCAATAATGCTAGACCCATTTCCGAAGTAATATTGTTTGGTACCGATTGAGAAAGCATGTCTGCTGCGTTTTTTTCACCTAGCCACTCGTTCATTTTTTCATTGATCCATGTTGAAGCATTTATAGCAGCCATAAATACAGCTGAACTTTGTGGGTCAAATAAAATCTTCCTTAATTCCTGAATATCTTCTAGAATAAAATCAAATAAATTTATTCCTGATTTCGTTTGGATGTTTTGTTTTAACTCTTCTATGGATGTTTGACTACGCTTAATCAAATCAGAAACGATTGATGGATTGTTTTCGATTTGTGCCAGCATATCTGTATTGCCTCTTTTGGGACTCGGTGCTTTATTATCATTTGGTAACGATTTTATATAATCTCCACGCCCAATGGTGTTGATAAGTGCGTCTTTCATGAGCGGATCGTGTTGTCCCATAGCATTTAATAAAATGTTTCTACTGACAGGTGAAGCCAGTTGATGTGTGACATCAACAAATAACCTTCCGCCAGCTTTACGCATGGGTGCAGGAGTCGTTAACAGGAAAAACGACAATCCCAATGGTTTCATGGGATCAGTCATCATTTGTTGATGACCGACAGATACATAGACGTGATTTTCTTGATCATCGGCTTCTGGAATGGGGTATAACGTAGTAATGGGGCGACTTTGAACGATATAAAATGTCTCATCAACCAAGCACCATTCGATGTCTTGTGGGCAACCAAAATAAGCTTCAATCTGTCTTCCAATGCGTGCCAGTTGTAAAATTTGTTGTTCAGTAAGTGTTTGAGTCTTTTGCTGATCAGGATCAATCTGCTGTGTCTCTGTTCCGCCTTCTTTTCGTCCAAAGATAGCCAATTTTTTGGCTGCGATCATCTTATCGACGATTTTATCTTCCTGTACTTTATAACAATCGGCAGATACCAAGCCAGAGACCAGTGCTTCTCCAAGCCCAAAACTGGCATCGATTGATAGTAACTTTCGGTTAGAGGTAATCGGATCAGCGGTAAATAAAATTCCTGAAGCCTGTGGGAAAACCATCCTTTGAACGATAACGGATAAATAAACTTGACTGTGATCAAATTCATTTTGCATACGGTAGATTACCGCGCGATCCGTAAATAGGGAAGCCCAACATTGGCTGATATGCTGCAAGATTGCTTCTTTACCGATGATATTTAAATAGGTGTCTTGCTGACCAGCAAAAGAGGCATGTGGTAAATCTTCAGCGGTCGCACTAGAACGCAATGCATAAGCATGTTCCTCGCCAAACTGGGAGAGATAGTGAGTAACTGCCTTCACAACATCGGAAGGAATTTCTACTTCCATAATGATTTGTCGAATCTTCCTGCTGATTTCACCAATTTGATCTCGATTTTCTACTTTTAACATTGTTAGTCGATCCAACAAAGCATGATACGTTTCATTTTGTTCGATGGCTTTTTGATATCCCACTGTTGTAACACAAAATCCTTCTGGTACTTGTATTCCTTGAATTTTTGATAATTCCCCTAAATTCAACCCTTTTCCGCCAACGAGCAAAAGCTGTGTTTTTTCTATTTCCTGAAAACCGAGAGCCAAAGAACTCATTCAACATCTCTCCCTAACCATTAATGTTCTATTGATTTTACTAGTAATAAATAGGAATAAACAGTCTATATTGACCATTTTTTATATGCTATAATTAAGATAGGAAGAGTACAAAAAAATAGCCAGACCTTACCCTACAGTAAACTGATGCCCCGGTTCATCCCCTCGAAAACAGCTCATATACCTTTTAACTAACCCACAATATGATTAAAATCAATTTTTTTCCATTTAATCTGTTTATTTTCCCAAAAACACCTTATATTAATATGAGATTTCAAGCTCTTATTAAACTCCCTCGATAACTAAGAAAAACCTCTTAAATACTCATGTATTCGCAGGATCTCACCCATACCGGTATCCAATTTTATTAAGAGTTATTATTTCAAAAGGGACCATAAATGGAAAAAGCACTGCCCTTTTTCAAGGATAGCGCCCCATTACTTCTTCCAATATTTATTACTTTTTTACAATAGTTTGTTCCACTATAATTGATAGCAATAAATAACGACTGCTGTTATAAGAATGCCCCTACATTTATAACCTTACAACGACTTCTGCCCCGTCCTTATCTTTCACTTCAACGATTGTTAATCCACGACATCGTTTGATTTCTCTCAATAAATGCCTAAATGCTTTACGATCAATTGACATGGGACTAAACGACTTTGCATTTTCCTCTACGTTCTTTTGGAGAAACGTACTGTTTACAAATTTCCAAAGTAAAGGTGAAGATGCAATCCAACCACCGGCATGTAAAAGGGTATACGGCAAAGGAACCGTGAATTCCGTCTTGCCTTTAAGCTTCACTTTAACTTTTAACATGGCGATCACTCAATGACAACGGAGACTTTTTCGCCCTTTTTACTTTCGACATCGACAATTTGACCTGACAATTCGTTTTCAATTGATTTTAAAATCAAGTCCACGTCAAGAACATCGATATCTTTTACGTACTTAGCGGATTCAGGTATTGCTGTAGCAATGCTAAGACCTGTTTTTAAGGCAACTTTGATTAGTCGTAATGGCAAGTTTACGTTTACTTTATCGCCTTCTTCTGACATAACGCGAATTTTTAACATTTTATCCAGGTAGTTCGAACCTTTAATCGTAGCTGGAGTCGAATCTTTTTCCTTTAATGCCTGAATTAGTTCACTAGCCTCATCTGAATCAAGCTTTCCTTCTTGAACCATTGTAAGTACCTTCGTAATTTCTTCTTTCATCATCTAGTTTCTCCTTTAATTTCTCTTTAGTATTTTTAATGCTTCATCAGGTGAGATTTCTCCTTTTTCAAGCATGTCAATTACTTTCTTATCATCTACATCGCTTTTCTTTTCGGCGAACCCAAGTGCAGAAACAATTTCGTTTAACTTCCCCCGTACAGTTGGATAGGAAACCCCCAATTCTTTTTCAACTTCTTTAATATTTCCGCGGCTTTTAAGGAAGATTTCGATAAAAAATAGCTGTTCTTGACCAAGAGTTGCAAACTTGGATAGTTCAAATTCATTTTCAATTGTTGTATGACAATGCGTACACTGTAACTTTGTAATCTTTAACACTTCGCTGCAAACAGGGCAATTTGTGATAACTTGGTAAGCCATATCCTTCTCCTCTCTTAATGTTATTAACATCATATTTCATATATTCAATAAAGTAAATGTATTTAATTGATTTTTTTAATAATCAAATCAAAATAATTAATTAACCTAAAAGCGTTAATTTGAAAATGAAACACTGATTGAACAAAATTTAAAGTTAACCCCAAATCGGGTGGGGTACCGTCAGTAAAATGCTGATTTACAACGTTAAGGAAATTACGATATTAAAAAGCCCAATTTCCCATTATTAAAATTGAGAAAATAGGCTTTTTTCATTGCTCCTTTAAATGGCCCTTTCATGGATTAACATGTCTGCTGTATTTAACAACTTTATTTGTAATGAAACATCTTTATTGTCATTCAACAAAAAAACTGGATAGCCATTTTGACTATCCAGCCTCGCTTATTTTTCTTCCGGAGATAGTATTTGTCTGCCATGTATAATCTTCAATTAATGATCGCTAGCCTCTAATAAAGAAATCGACCCTATTGAAGCAGTAATATTGAATGAAGTTTATTTTTTTGTCAGAAGGAAATGATAGAGATAAAAATTGAAAGGAGAATTTAAGTGGAAACGAGTATGAGCGTTGAACAGGTTAAGAACCATATCTCTGAACTAATTCAAAAAGAAGGACAGTCACTTCGTAAGAAGCAAGTTAAGAAGTTGAATCCAGAGTTGTTGAAAAATGCATTATATTACTTTCCAAGTTGGGAAACGGCAATAAAAAAGAGTATTGAGAATTGAATCTTAACCTTAAACTGTACATAAGTCTTTTTATTTTCTCAGATTGATGTATAATCCGTAGTTTTTGTGAATATAAAAAAAGCATCGATTAAACCACATAAGTTGTCTAACTTGATAGAGCAATTTCTGTGAATTTTATTTATAGATAATCGGTAGATTTTTTTAGTTCTTTTTAGTTTTTTCACGAATCCTTCTTTCGTCCATAAGCTAAATATGAGTTGGCGGCAGGAAAATGTACAACGTTAAATATAAAAACCCAAATTCCTCTTTATTAAAGTTGAGAAATTAGGCTCTTTTTCGTTACTACATTAAAGTGCCCGATAAGCGAAACTTAGTGAAGACCAATGATATGATATAACAAAAAGAAGTACCAAAAAAGCCTATTTCAAATAAGACATTTCTCCGATTTATTTTACAATGAATATCGAAGTTGTAAACTAGTGGAACAAGCTAATGAGAGCTATTGGAGTTTGCTTGCGGATCCCAATTAGTATATTTTAACAGGAGGAATTATTACAATGCCGCATCTTTTTTCACCGCTTACCATTAAAGACGTCACCCTTCGGAACAGAATTGGTGTTTCACCTATGTGCCAATATAGTGCGGAAGATGGGATGCCGAATGATTGGCATTTGGTTCATTTGGGTTCCCGTGCAGTGGGAGGGGCAGGACTTGTTATTGCAGAGGCTACTGCCGTGGAACCTAGAGGACGAATATCCCCTGAAGATTTGGGAATATACACGGACAAGCATGTTGAAGCGTTCCAGAAAATTACGAGTTTCATTAAGGAACAAGGAGCGGTTCCAGGAGTTCAGCTTGCACATGCCGGAAGAAAGGCATCCACTTACTCCCCCTGGAAGCAAAGAGATAACGGGGCAACCGTTTCTGATGAAAACGGGGGATGGGAGGTTGTAGGACCAAGTGCCACTCCATTCGCGGAAGATTATCGAAGCCCGAAGGAACTGACGTTAGAAGAAATCAAGGACATCCAAGAGTCATTTCGCCAAGCGACAATCAGGGCACGCGAGGCCGGTTTCCAATGGGTCGAATTCCACGGCGCCCATGGGTATTTGGCCCATAGCTTCTATTCTCCCCTTTCCAACAAGCGGACGGATGAGTATGGAGGAAGCTATGAAAACCGGATTCGGTTTGTCATCGAAACCGTGCGTTTGATGAAACAGGAATGGCCTGATAATCTCCCATTCGCTGTGCGTTTGTCCTGCACTGATTGGGTGGAAGACGGCTGGACAATCAAGGATTCAGTTGAACTCTCCAAGCGTTTAAAAGACGAAGGCGTTGACATTATTGATTGCAGTTCTGGAGGGAATACAAAATCTGCACCGATTCCGGTTGGAGCCGGTTATCAAAATCCTTTTGCTGAGGAAATCCGGAAATCTGCTGATATTCCTACAGCAGCTGTTGGATTGATCACACAGCCCATGCAAGCAGATGAACTCATTCGCAACGAGAAAGCGGATGTTGTGCTTCTCGCCAGGGAAATGCTGCGGGACCCTTATTGGCCGCTTAGGGCTGCACAAGTTGTTCATCAGAAGGATTACTTGGCTGTTCCCCCGCAATATGAGCGCGGCTGGATTTAAGAAATAGGAAGCTGGCCCGTCTTAGCGGGCCAGCTTTTTCAAAGGGAGCGGGAGATATGTGGATATTGTTGATCCTGTTTGCCTTTTTAGCAGGGATTTCTAATACCCTTATGAATCAAATTGGATTTCCTTCCTAAAGAAAACCTTCTGTTGTTCAATAATACCAGCTAATAGGAGGTCAAGTTTTAATCTAAAATATAGTTAAATACTGTTATACTAATGTTTGAGACATACTTAATAACCCTCTTTTAGAACATGGTTATTATTACTTTTAACTTATTGGTTTTTCTAACAATTTTATTACGTTCACCTAAGGTTAACATTTTGTTTACCTCCATTTATAAAAAAAGACCCGATGAATAAATCATCGGGTCTCAAAAATTGTAGTTCCAGAGTTTTTTTACTGGTTCCCCTTTTTTTTAAACCTTATTCCACAGTTACACTCTTAGCAAGGTTACGTGGCTTATCAACGTCACAGCCTCTGTGCAATGCTGCAAAATAGCTGATCAATTGAAGTGGGATAACCGCTGCAAGTGGTGATAGTGTTGGATGAACAGCTGGAAGGACGAAACGGTCGTCTTCTTGTTCCATGCCTTTCATTGAGATGATGCATGGGTTGGCACCGCGGGCTGTTACTTCTTTTACGTTTCCGCGAATGCTCAAGTTAACATGCTCTTGCGTAGCAAGGGCGATAATAGGTGTTCCTTGTTCGATTAAAGCAATCGTACCATGCTTCAATTCTCCGCCTGCAAATCCTTCTGCTTGAATGTAAGAGATCTCTTTCAGTTTAAGAGCTCCTTCAAGTACTACATAGTAGTCAACAGAACGGCCGATGAAGAAGGCGTTGCGTGTTGTAGAAAGGTATTCGCGTGCAATGTATTCCATTTCTTCTTTTTGGTCGCAAAGGGCTTCCATTGCAGTTGCAACGATACCAAGCTCTTTTACAAGGTTGATTTCAGAAACAAGTCCTTTTGCTTCAGCTGTAACAGCAGCAAGTATAGAAAGAACAGCAAGCTGAGCTGTGTATGCTTTTGTTGAAGCAACGGCAATTTCAGGACCTGCATGCAAAAGCAGTGTGTAGTCAGCTTCACGTGAAAGTGTAGAACCCGGTACGTTTGTTACAGTCAGGGCTTTGTGGCCAAGTTCTTTCACTTGTACAAGTACAGCACGGCTATCAGCTGTTTCACCGCTTTGTGAGATGAAGATAAAGAGCGGATTTTCAGAAAGAATCGGCATGTTGTAAGAGAATTCACTTGCTACATGTACTTCTACTGGCGTTTTTGCCCAAGTTTCGATGAACTGTTTTCCTACAAGACCTGCATGGTAGCTTGTTCCGCAAGCTATAATATATACACGGTCTGCTTCATGCAAAGCATTTACGATTGCTGGATCAACTGTCAGCTCATCGGAATCGTTTTGATATTTTTGAATGATTTTACGCAAAACAAGCGGCTGCTCGTCGATTTCTTTCAACATGTAGTGAGGATATGTTCCTTTTTCAATATCGCTTGCATCAAGTTCTGCTTTGTAAGGAGCGCGTTCAATGACTTCTCCAGCAAGATTTTTAATGACCACCGCTTCGCGTGTAACAAGTACAATTTCTTTGTCCATAAGCTCAACATACTGGTCTGTTACTTGAAGCATTGCCATCGCATCAGAAGCAACAACATTAAAGCCATTTCCAAGTCCAACAAGCAATGGGCTTTTGTTTTTAGCTACATAAATTGTATCCGGATCTTGGTTATCCAAAAGACCGATCGCATAAGAACCTTTCAATACAGTTAAAGCTGCACGAAATGCTTCTTCTACTTCTCTTCCTTGATTGACGAACTTCTCAATCACTTGAACAACAACTTCTGTATCTGTTTCACTTTTCAGCTCAACATCTTGAAGGTATTCGCGTTTTAATTGGATATAGTTTTCAATAACGCCGTTGTGAACCAAAGTAAAACGTTCAGATGTACTTTGGTGCGGATGAGCATTCAGAGTGCTTGGCACCCCATGTGTCGCCCAGCGTGTGTGACCGATTCCAGCTGTAGCAAAAATGTCATTGTTAACAATTTCACGTAGCTCGGCAATCCGGCCCTTCTCTTTGAAAACATGTACATCTTTTCCATCTGACACTGCGATACCTGCTGAGTCGTAACCGCGATACTCAAGTTTTTCAAGGCCTTTCAGCAAGATCTCTTTTGAATCGTTTTGTCCAATATATCCTACAATTCCGCACATAGTTATAGTTCCTCCCAAGTATCATGCACCGGGGACAGGAAGACCGATAATCGGGGACCTTCTGCCGTCCCCTCACACATGTTTGTTTTTTTAAGTGTCGATTGATGTTCTTCCCTTTGTGCGAAAAGTTGCCTTCTCGTTTTAAGGAAGTACTTGCGGCTGTATTCGTCCAGCCGGGAGGTATCCGCCGAAAATTCGATAATCCTCCTCCTCGTCAACTCAGGATCCCATTCCGTTCGGATCCAAGTTCAGGCGCTTTATGAAACGTTAATTCCTCTATCCTCCTCTCTATTTTTAAGTAGAGTGAAATACAAGGTTTATCTTACAATACATCGCAGAAATTCGTCAATCGTAATATTTCCTTACACATCCAGGATTTCACTCTGCCTTCATATTATATGCGTTGGACAGGCTGCCCGTTATACATATTGTTTTAAAAGGTACAAGATGTTTTTTTCCCTATTTTCATCCCGGTTAAACCTTTATAGCGAAGACTTCTTTAGTGAAGTAATGCAATAATGCTTCGCAAGGGAAAATACGCCTGATCTTTTCTCAAGCTTTTTTTAAAAAAATAGGTTAAAAAGAGCAGACAAAAGTGGTAAAGAAAGAGCGGGATTTATGCCCCGCTCCTGCCCTTCACTTCTTTATTCAATACCCATTTCTTCTTTTACTACAGCTGCAATACGCTCAACATACTGACGGCATTGCTCTTCTGTCCGCGCCTCCGCCATTACCCTTACTAGCGGCTCCGTTCCGGAAGGTCTGACCAGGATTCGGCCATCGCCGTTCATTTCTTTCTCAACACCAGCAATAACGGCTTTTACTTTTTCATTTTCTGTTACATTATATTTATCTGTTACTCTAACATTTACCAATATTTGCGGAAATTTCTTCATTTCGCCAGCAAGCTCAGAAAGCGTTTTGCCTGTTACCTTCATAATATTTACCAGCTGAATGGCTGTAAGAAGGCCATCGCCTGTCGTATTGTAATCCAGGAAGATAATATGGCCTGATTGTTCGCCGCCAAGGTTATACTGTTTCTGTTTCATCTCTTCCACTACATAGCGGTCGCCGACTGCAGTCTGAACACTTTTTATTCCAGCTGCTTCAAGGCCTTTATAAAAGCCCAGATTGCTCATGATTGTAGAAACGACAGTATCTTGATTCAGCTGACCTTGTTCTTTAAGGTATTTTGCGCATATGTACATAATTTGATCGCCATCAACAATATTTCCTTTTTCATTTACTGCAATCAGACGGTCGCCGTCGCCATCAAAGGCAAGACCAACATCAGCGCCTTTTTCTTTAAGGAACGCTGCCATTGCTTCTGGGTGAGTTGAGCCCACTCCGTCATTGATGTTTAATCCGTTTGGAGAAGTTCCCATAGTTGAAACATCTGCCTCAAGATCTGCAAACAGATGTGTTGCAAGTGCAGAAGTAGCACCATGAGCGCAATCAAGCGCCACGTGAAGTCCTGCAAAGTCTTCATCCACTGTCTGTTTAAGAAATTGAAGATATTTCTGTCCGCCCTCAAAATAGTCATTTACCTGTCCTAAGTCTGTTCCAACAGGTCTTGGAAGCTGATCATCTGTTTGGTCCATCAAAGCTTCAATTTCAAGCTCCTGATCATCAGATAATTTAAAACCGTCCGGCCCAAAGAATTTGATTCCATTGTCCTGTACTGGATTATGAGAAGCTGAAATCATAACACCTGCTTGAGCGCCAAGTGCTTTTGTCAAATAAGATACTCCCGGTGTGGAAATGACACCAAGACGCATAACTTCCGCACCAATCGACAATAGACCCGCTACAAGCGCACCTTCAAGCATATGGCCTGATACGCGAGTATCCCGTCCGATTAATACTTTTGGCCTGTCTTTATCCTTAGTAAGCACATATCCGCCGCAGCGTCCGATTTTAAATGCCAGTTCAGGCGTCAGCTCACTGTTTGCCACTCCTCGTACACCATCTGTTCCAAAATACTTGCCCATGTTAGAATCGCTCCTTTTATCTGTTCATCAAGATTGTGAAGAATCTGTCTGCAGTTGTGATGATATTCGAATTTTCGCTTCTTCCTGTGGAAGTTTCCAGGCTGCATTCTTTGGTCCTGATGCATTGATTTTAACAGTATGATCCCCGTCGTCGAGACCTGATACATCTATTGAAAGAGCAAAGTCGGAAGATGATACCTTATTCAGCTCTGCTGAAGTCCCTGTCACAGTGACATCCAAAGCATCAACGGATGGAGTGAGAAATTCAATTTGTTTCGTATTATCCATTCCTGTTGTTTTAATCGGTATCCCTTTTAAAACTTTTGTCTCCTGCTTGTCTGCACTTGCAGGCACATCAGCCTTCTGCTTATCCACATTTACTTTTACCTGTATTTGTTTCGGATAGACTTCCTTAATACCCTCCGGCACCGGTACATCCAGATTGATGGTTGAGTCATCTTTAATTTTACTAATATCAAGTCTGATATCATCAATCTTTGTGAGGGAATTTAATACATCCTCAGGTCCATAAGCTGTTATCTCTTTTGGATCTACCTGAATGTCTTTTATTGTAATCCCGTCTTGAGGAGTACCAGTTTGAATTACATTAACAGGAAGCTGCTTGCCTGGACTTGAGATTGGTACCGTGATCGAAACTCCTGAAGGAGAAATTTTAGAAACAGGCAATATGTTGCCTCTTCTGTCATACAGCGTAACATCTGAATTTTGAGAAATATCGTTGTTGGCACCCTGCAAATTAACTCTCGCTTTTGCTTCTGCAATGCTTTCAACGACTCTTTCAGGCCCTGTAACCTCTACTGTTTTCGGATTAACAACCGGTGTTCCCGCTTTATATCCTGAAGCGATTTGATTCGAGTTAACAAAATCAACCTTTACTGGAAATGATTTTGTTATTTTTCTTTCAATCGAAACAGTCGCAGTTGAAGGGCTCATATCCATTTTGATGTTGCTGTTCAAATTGCGGTACTTCAATTTTATTTTATGGTTTCCCGGTTTGAGACCTTCAAGATCTGCATATACTTCAAAGTCCTTTTGCACAGATGCTTTTGTCACATCACTTAATGGACCATTGAGTGTTACGGCTATTTCGTCAGGAAGACCATAAACAATATAATTCTCATTATCAAAGTAGGCTTTGACAGGCACGCTGTCGACTACTTTAGTTATATTGCCTGATGTATCATTGGTAGAAGTAGAAGTGGTACTTTCCTGATTTGTCTGAGATTGCTTACTCGGTCCGATAAGCGGATTCGAATTTTCCGGTACAGAAATGTACAAAAGAAGCGCCAGAAACAAAGCAATAATCCGAACAAACCAATTATTATTAATCCACTTATCCATTTCTCTTCCTCCTCCATTGCCAGCGGTTTGAGGAAGTGCTGCCGGATTCATCCGTGAGTAATTCTTTTAATGCCGCTTCATCCAGTTCTCTATGTAACTCACCATTTCTTGCCAGTGAAACATTCCCCGTTTCCTCGGAAACGACAATTGTTACACTATCCGTATCTTCACTTATTCCGACTGCAGCACGATGTCGCGTTCCAAGCTCTTTTGAAATAAAAGGGCTTTCTGAAAGAGGCAGATAGCATGCAGCTGCAGCAACCTGTCCTTTTTGCAAAATGACTGCTCCATCATGTAATGGTGTATTCGGAATAAAAATGTTGATCAGCAATTCCGATGAAATCGTTGCATTCATTGGTATACCAGTTTCAATGTAATCACTTAACCCGGTATCCCTTTCAATCGTCATCAGGGCGCCGATTCTGCGTTTAGCCATGTAAGATGTCGCTTTTACAATAGCATCAACGGTTTTTTGCTGCTCTTCCTCTTGAGGAAGCCCATTTCGGGAAAAGATACTCCCCCTGCCAAGCTGTTCCAATGCTCTCCGGAGTTCGGGCTGGAAAATGATAATGATAGCCAAAAAACCCCATGTTATAGCTTGGTCCATTAACCAACTCAAGGTTTTCAATCCAAGACTAGAACTAAGGAACTTTACGAGAACGATCACCGTAATCCCTTTTAAAAGCTGAACGGCTTTGGTCCCTCGTATAACCATGATCAGTTTATAAATAACGAACCAAACCAGGAGAATATCAACGGCATTGACGAGGTAATGAAGTATTGGATTCGCCTCAAATACTGCTGCCATTCTCGTTCCTCCATAAGTTCAGATAAAAATTCATTTGTCACCAACTACCCCATTATAGCACATTTTTTTTAAAGAATAGAAATGAGTAAAAGGCCTCTGAATTAGAAGGCCTTCCGGCTTAGCTGAATGCTCCGGCAACTTCGAGTCCGAAAGACTTAATCCGGTACCAGAGCCATTCAAACAGCGCGTTTACTTTTTCCATCTTTCCAGTTACACGTCCAGCTGATGCTTTATATTCTTCACCATTTATGACGGTTACATTCCCATCAACCGTGCCTTCAATCCTTAAAGTACCGTTTTTTACCATTACGTCCCCTCTTACAACCTCATTTTTAGGAACGATTACGGTATTGTCTCTTACCACCAGATTATGCTGATTGCTTACACTGAATTGATGGTCACTGGACCAGGCCGAAATAAGGCTTGCAGCCATAAAAAACAGAAACAGAGATGCTGCTGATAAAATCGGATGATTTCTAAACCATATCCCTGCTTTGAACCTCTTCTCTTCTGGCAGCCTATTCATCACAGCTGCAGTAAAGTGCTCAGAAGAAGCAAAGGTCATAGCCTCTTTTAAAAGCATATCGGTCCTGTTCAGTTCCTGAAAATGCCTGGAGCAGGCATTGCAGCTTCCGAGATGCTCTTTAAGTTCATTCTCCTCATCTGAAGTGATCTCTTTATCCAGATATTTATGCATAAGCAGCACGATGTTTTCAGGACAATTCATTATTCTTCACCTCAATCATAAACGCCTCAGCCTTTTCCTTAATGCTTCCCTGCCGCGATGAATTCTTGTCTTCACAGTACCTACAGGGATATTGAGTATTTCACTGATTTCATTTAATGAAAGTTCATCCAAATACTTCAGAATCACAACACTTCTGTATTTTTCGGGAAGTTCTAGAATTCCCCTGTGGATCGTCCTCTGCAGCTCCATTGATTCCACTTCTTCTTCAGGAAGTGCCACATCAGCGGCCACCTGAGAATACATTGTTAAGCCCTCTGTCCCGGCTATCTCCTGATCGAGATAATAATCGGGTTTATTCTTTCTGAGGCGGTCAATCGATAAATTGGTCGCTATACGGTAAAGCCAGGTAGAAAACTTCTTTTCCATCTTAAAGGTATGAAGATTAATATATGCTTTAATAAAAGCTTCCTGTGCCATATCCTCTGCTTCATGCACATTGCCAAGCATACGGAAGCAGAGCTGAAAGATTCTATCCTTATAAAGGTTCACAATCTCGGCAAAAGCGTTCTTGTCACCCTTTTTCACTTGCAAAATTCTTGCTTTCACTAAGGTTTCCATTTCATCTGCCCTCATCTCTTAGCGGGTCTGCTTGTATACGAACTTATTCAATAAAAAGTTTCAAAAATATAGATGATATCATTTTAACAAATAATGGTTTGGTTTGGAGACGGAAATTATTACTCCTTTGTGAAGGAATGGAAGGATAATTCTGGAATAAAAAAAGGCCAGTATAACCTTGGCCTTTTCAAATTTCATTATAGCAATTTTTCACCAAATAATGAGCCCATCAATGCAACAGCTACGGTTGCTGTCTTGTTTCGCTCATCAAGAATCGGATTTACCTCAACAAACTCTGCTGACGTAATCATATTGGCTTCAGCAAGCATCTCCATTGCCAGGTGACTTTCTCTATAGCTGATGCCACCGATAACAGGTGTACCGACTCCAGGTGCATCCAGCGGATCCAATCCATCAAGATCCAGTGAGAGATGAACACCATCTGTTTTATCTTTTAAATAGCTAATCGTTTCTTCTATAACAGCTGCCATTCCCATGCGGTCAATTTCATGCATGGTGAAAACTTTAATTCCATGCTCCTTAATAAGCTCACGTTCTCCTTCATCAAGAGACCTCGCGCCGATGATCACAACATTCTCCGGCCTGATCTTCGGACTGCTTCCTGCAATTCCTGTTAAAGAAGAATCACCTAATCCAAGGCTTACGGCAAGCGGCATGCCATGAATATTTCCTGAAGGTGATGTTTCCTCTGTGTTTAAATCTCCATGAGCGTCATACCAGATCACTCCAAGATTTTCATAATGCTTTGAAACCCCCGCAAGAGTACCTATCGCAATACTATGATCACCGCCGAAAACGAGCGGAAAAGATCCTGAGGAAATGACCTCATCTACTTTGGATGCAAGCTGCTCACTTGCCTCTGCGACCGCTTTCAAATTTTTCAACTTGTGATTAGGCTCATGGTTATTTCTTTCTCTCTTGCCGATTTGGATATCTCCAAGATCTTCAATCTTATAATCAAGCCTTTCTAGCAGCTCTATAATGCCAGCATACCTGATGGCACTTGGCCCCATATCAACTCCACGCCTTGTCTGGCCAAGATCCATAGGTACCCCTATGATTGAAATATTGTTAGTCATTTTAATAACCTCCTCTTCCCCTTGTAACACCATTTTACCTATTCTAATGCCTCTGACTCAACTCGACAAGAATGTGTATAATCATGCAGTGATGGCTGTAATAAAGTCATTTAGAACGGCATTTTAGCGTAAGGAGGTTTAAGGTTAGTTAGAGGTAGTGGATGAATAGTATGTTATGAAAGACTAAAACGAATTTTTCACAAAATAGTAGAGTTGACTAATCGGGATAATTAAACAGGAAAAAAGAGCCCAGAGGACTCTTTTTTAACAGACATACTTTATGGAGCCTAGCGGGATCGAACCGCTGACCTCCTGCGTGCAAAGCAGGCGCTCTCCCAGCTGAGCTAAGGCCCCGGGATGGAGCGGAAGACGGGATTCGAACCCGCGACCCCCACCTTGGCAAGGTGGTGTTCTACCACTGAACTACTTCCGCTTGGAAGCAGAGAAAATAATGCGGGTGAAGGGACTTGAACCCCCACGCCGTAAGGCGCCAGATCCTAAGTCTGGTGCGTCTGCCAATTCCGCCACACCCGCATATGAAAATGGTGAGCCATGAAGGACTCGAACCTTCGACCCTCTGATTAAAAGTCAGATGCTCTACCGACTGAGCTAATGGCTCTTGATTATACTACACGCAAAGTTTGGACACCCAAATCTCAGAAAGATTATTCAAGCAGCAGCTCGATTTGTGTGCTGAAGCAATTGCTTCGAAGCTTATTCGACCGTGCTCTGCCGACTGAGCTAATGGCTCTTAAATGGCTGGGCTAGCTGGATTCGAACCAGCGCATGACGGAGTCAAAGTCCGTTGCCTTACCGCTTGGCTATAGCCCACTATACAGAATACAATGTTCAACTCTATATAACATGTCCAAATTCTCATTATATAAACAAAAGATAAACATATAAAGAATAAGTTTATCCAGATTAAGTATTAAAATGGTGGAGGGGGGCAGATTCGAACTGCCGAACCCGAAGGAGCGGATTTACAGTCCGCCGCGTTTAGCCACTTCGCTACCCCTCCGTATGAAAAACAGTGCCGGCAAGAGGACTTGAACCCCCAACCTACTGATTACAAGTCAGTTGCTCTACCAATTGAGCTACACCGGCAATTTAAGAAAGTCAACAATACCGTTCCTGCTTGATAATCCTGATCTCAGGAAGTTTAGTCAAGAAGCTTCTCGATCAGTACGCTGAAGTGATTTCAGGAAGGCTATTAGATCGTGCTCTACCAATTGAGCTACACCGGCATATAATGTAGTGTTACAGTATGTAAAAAATGGTGGAGGATGACGGGATCGAACCGCCGACCCTCTGCTTGTAAGGCAGATGCTCTCCCAGCTGAGCTAATCCTCCATATGTTACGGCTTTTGATAAGCGGCGCATTTCATTGTCATCCCCGGTGTTCGCTCCCTCGATTCCTAGAACTGCTTGCTTCTCAAAACCCTAATTCTCTAATTGTTGTTTAGTAGAGTTACGGCTTTTGATAAGCAGCCTTTGCCGAAATACACACTTTTCAAAATCTCTTATTCATTCTATTAAAAGATAGTATGGTGACCCCTACGGGATTCGAACCCGTGTTACCGCCGTGAAAGGGCGGTGTCTTAACCGCTTGACCAAGGGGCCGTTCGTCAAAATATAAGCTTCCAACCGGGCTCGAACCGGTGACCTCTTCCTTACCATGGAAGCACTCTACCAACTGAGCTATGGAAGCAATGGCTCCGCAGGCAGGACTCGAACCTGCGACCGATCGGTTAACAGCCGATAGCTCTACCACTGAGCTACTGCGGAATAATAAAGAAATTGCCCGGCGATGTCCTACTCTCACAGGGGGAAACCCCCAACTACCATCGGCGCTGAAGAGCTTAACTTCCGTGTTCGGTATGGGAACGGGTGTGACCTCTTCGCCATCATCACCAGACAACGATCTTTTAAAAAAGAGACAAGATTTATTATAACGGGTCCAGGCAAAAAAGCAAGACCCTTTTTCAATAATAATTGTTCTCTCAAAACCAGATAACACAGTCACAAGTTTCACAGGAGAACACTTCCGTGTTCCTTCTTTTGGGTATCACATTAGGTTAAGTCCTCGATCGATTAGTATCCGTCAGCTCCACGTGTCACCACGCTTCCACCTCGGACCTATCTACCTGATCATCTTTCAGGGATCTTACTTCAAATGAATGGGAAATCTCA